>JALUBM010000176.1 GCA_027044845.1 Sulfurimonas sp. | reverse complement strand
GATTTTTAACAATTAAAAAATCATCCAAAGAAGGAAGATGTGTGAAAATATTACTTTTAAATGATAATCCTGTAGTAAATAAATTAGTCACTTTGAGTGCGAAAAAAACTTCTGATGAAGTAGAAATAGCTTTTGATGTTGATGAATTGGAATCTAATAATTATGATTTAATCATTGTTGATGATAGTGTTTACCATGATGGACTACTTGAAAAATTGCAAGAGAAAATACAATATAAAAAGTCATTGTTTATTTGTGCAAAAGAGACAGATGAAGTTGCGTCTTTTTCTTCAACATTAAAAAAACCATTTTTGCCAACAGACCTTGTTGAACTTTTTTTGATGTCTGAAAAAGAGGTGGCAAGTGAGGTGCAAAATGGAGACATGCAAATGCACGAAGAAATCGCCTTTCCTAAAGATGAAACAATAGGTTTGGATACATTTGATGAATTAAATGAACTTGATGATCTGGATAATCTTGGTGATTTAGATAACCTTGGTGAATTTAATGATGAATTTGGTAAATTGGATGAATTGGATGAATTGAATGAAAGTGTTTTAGATGATGAAGAGGCTCAAAAAGTAAAAGATTTACTAGATGATGAAGAAGATGAAGATGAACTCCCTTTGGATAACGAAATTCAAAATGATTTAGAAAGTTTAGAACTTGATGAAGAAGAAGGATTGGAAGAATTTAATATGGCACTTGACTTGGAAGACGAAGCGGATATAGATATCTCAGAAGGAGAAAAACTTGATTTGGAAGATAATATTGAGAATTTAGAAGATGAAAACATTGAAAACTTAGCATTGGATATGGCACTTGACTTGGAAGATGAAGCGGATGTAAATATTTCGGATGATGATGCTGCTGCTGTTGTTGATGAATTAAGTCTTGAAGAAGAAATAGAAAAAATGCCAGAAGTGGAAGAACCTGAAGAGATGCCAGAATTTGAAGAAGTGGAGGAGCCTGAAGAAGTTTTAGAATTTGAACCAGAACCAGAGATAGAAGAACCAGAAGATGTAAACTTAGAAGATAAAATTCAGAGTGCTGTTGAAAACTTAACAGAAGAAGAGTTACAAAGTGAAGTAGATGAAGATACGCTGTTACAAATTGCAACAAATGAAATAGATCCGTTGGTAAACTTGACAAGTAAAGATTTAAAAATGGCACTTGGCGAGGAGGTTGAAGAAGAACCTGAACAAGAGATGGAAGAAGAACTTGAAGATGTAGATACACCTCCAGTGGCAGAACTTGAAGAGAGTATTGGAAAACTTGAAGTTGAAGAAGTTGAAGAAACAAATAATAATGGTGTTACATCATTGAAAAAATTACTTGAAGCCTTAAATGACAAAGATGTAGCTGCTTCAATGAAAGGGATGAAAATCAGTATAAATATTACGTTAGGTGATAATTGATGAGTTTTATAAATGGAGCAGTATTGGTTCTCTCGGGTCCAAGTGGTGCAGGCAAAAGTTCTTTAATACATAAAGTTGTGAATGATTTGGGGGAGTGTTACTTTTCCATATCTACAACTACCCGTTCAATTAGGGAAGGGGAAGTTGATGGTGTTGATTACCATTTTGTAGATGAGGAAGAATTTAAACGAGAGATAGAAAAAGATCAGTTTTTAGAATATGCTATAGTACATGGTAATTATTATGGTACATCACTTAGACCTGTAAAAAAAGCACTTTTAGAAGGAAAACTGGTGGTTTTCGACATTGATGTGCAAGGAAATAGTGCAATTAACAGCAGGTTGGGTGATATTACAACTTCTATATTTATTACACCGCCTACATTAAGTGAGCTGAAAAAAAGGCTTGAAAATCGGCATACAGATACACAAGAAATTATTGATCGTAGAGTGAAAATGGCTAGGCGTGAGATTCAAAGGGTGTCAGAGTATGAATACTTGCTTATCAATGATGATTTAGATGTTGCTGCAGATAAATTGCGTTTTATTGCAAAAGTGGCACGATTTAAAAAATCAAACGAAGAGATAAATGAGTTTGTCCAGAATTGGGAAGATTTGTAAACTTCCCAACATAATATATAGTGATAAGAGAATTTACAGCAAATGTGAGCTATACTTCACAACTTAATTTATAAAAGGAAACAAATATGGGAATGCCTAGTGGAACAGAATTACTATTAATTTTTGGAATTATCGTTTTATTGTTTGGAGCAAAAAAGATACCTGATTTAGCAAAAGGTCTTGGAAAAGGGATTAAAAACTTCAAACAAGAGATGAAGGATATTGATGAAGTTGAAGTCGAAACACCTAAGAAAGTTGAAAAGAGTGACACAGTAGCTTCATCTGACGAAACTTCAAAAACTACAACACAAGCGTAAACATTGAAACAACGAGTATCGGCGTTATTACGCGAGAAATTGGGTCGTGAGGTTATTTTAGAGAAACCACGTGACCGTTCTTTTGGTCACTTTGCTACGCCTATAGCTTTTTCTCTGGCAAAAGAGTTGAGAAAGTCTCCTATGGTTATTGCAGATGAGCTTGCCTCTTCTTTTGAATCAAGTGATGTTTTTGCAAAAGTTGAAGCTGTCAAAGGCTATTTGAATTTTCGTTTAAGTGAAGATTTTTTAAGTGAATATGCTTCTTGGGCATTGGAAAATTCTTCAGAATTTGCAAAGCAAAAGAAAAATCAAAAAATACTTTTAGAGTTTGTGAGTGCAAATCCAACTGGACCACTTCATATAGGTCATGCTCGTGGTGCAGTTTACGGTGACACTTTGTATCGTCTGGCAAAACATCTTGGATATGATATAACTGCAGAATATTATATAAATGATGCAGGAAATCAAATAGATTTGCTTGGGCTTTCTATACAGTTACACGCAAGAGATAGCCTTTTAGACGAAACAGTGGAATATCCTGAGAGTTATTACCGTGGAGAATATCTTGATGCTTTAGCACGTGATGCAATGGAGAAATTTGGTACTGAAATTTTTTATGATGAATCTCGTCAGAGAGAACTGGCTCTTTGGGCAAAAGATGAAGTGATGAAAATCATTGTCAAAGATTTAGGTGATTTGAATATCTTTTTTGATACTTTTGTGTATGAATCAACTTTATATGCCGATTGGGATAGAGTGATGAAAAAGATGGGTGTGGGTATTTATGAAAAAGATGGAAAAGTTTGGATAGCTTCTGAGGCAAAAGGCGATGAAAAAGATAGAGTTGTCGTGCGAGAAGATGGTCGTCCGACTTATCTTGCTGGTGATATTGTCTATCATAATCAAAAATTTGAACGTGAGTATAATCATTACATTAATATTTGGGGAGCAGACCACCATGGCTATATTCCACGTGTAAAAGCAGCGATTGAGTATCTTGGTTATGATTCAAAGAAACTTGAAGTGTTACTCTCTCAGATGGTGAGTCTTTTAAAAGATGGCGAACCGTATAAAATGAGTAAACGTGCTGGAAATGTAATACTTATGAGTGACATTGTTGAAGAGATAGGTGCAGATGCACTGCGTTTTATCTTTGCCTCTAAAAAATCAGATACTGCCTTGGAATTTGACTTAACTGAGTTTAAAAAGCAGGATAGTTCAAACCCTATTTTTTATATACAATATGCACATGCCCGTATTCAAACACTTTTCTCTAAGGCAACTGTTACAAAAGAAGATATTGCCAATGCAAGCTTGAAAAATCTTGGTAAAAATGCAGATGCATTATTGTTTGATGCACTTTTGTTGCCTGATGTGATTGAAGAGGCATTTAACACACGTCAAGTACAGAAATTGACAGATTATTTGAAATCTTTAGCCGCTTTGTTACATAAGTTTTATTATGATGTTCGTATGATTGGAACGGATGATGAAGCAAAACTTTTAAAACTAATGTTGATGGTGGCTTTAAGCATTAAAACTGGTCTTTCATTGATGGGTATAGAAGCAAAAGAGAGAATGTCTAAAGAAGATGAAAGCCTTTAAATAAACCAATTTGTTGGGAAAAAACAATAAAATTGAGAAACTTAGCATAATTAAGAAACTTTTTATCATAAAGTATGGTACCATTACTCTTCAATGATAGTAAGAGTGAAAGAAAAAATTAAAGTTTGGATAAAATAATGAGTATTACAATAAAACAGGCCTCGGCTGATGACGCTTCTTTTTTAGCACAAATGATTTTACAAAGTTCAAGAGCAGGCAAGAAAGATGGTTTGTTTGATGTACTATTTGGCATGGATGACGATAAAAATGTCTTAGAAAAATTAGAAAAGCTTACAAAAACAGAAGCAAAAAGTCATTGCCACTATAAAAACTTCCTCATAGCGAAGATGGATGGTAAAAATGTCGGAACCTTATGTAGTTATGAACCGAGAATTGCAACAAAAGAGGCATTTATATCAGCGTTAAAAGAGATAGGATGCGGGGATGAGATAAATATACCACTTGAAGTGATTTACAATTGTAGTTTTGGCACAAATAAAAGCAGACTTAAGTTTGAATTCATGGAAGAGTTGGAAGGTTTTATAGATGTAGGTATACTTAAATCATTAATGCAAAAAAGTTTGCTTACTGCGAGATTGAAAGGCTACAGAATTGTGCAGACAACTATAGAAATTGGTTCTTTAGAAGCGGAACTCTTTTATAAAAAACTTGGATTTGAGATTATTAATAAAAAAGAGTGCGAAGATTATAGAGAACTTTTTGGTAGATCAGGTGTTATGCTTTTGGCTATGGAATTTTAATTTTTTTGGGTTTATGCTTCTAAATAATAATTGATGGAGTAACGCATATCTTCATCAATATTTTCCATATTTTTAAGCATCCAACGCAGATAACCTGCATCTTCATGGGCTACTTCTTCAAGGCTTTTACCTTTGTGCTTTCCAAATCTAAATGTTTGGACTAGAATAGGGGTATTGGTTAAATCGACCATCTTCTCAACAGGGTTTTCATTTGGAAATTGTGCTTGGATAATATCTTTGAGTTTTGAGAGAAAGAGTTTTAAAACAAGTACGTCACCAATGGCATCATGGGCTTTGACAACAATACTGAGTGCATTTGCCTCTTTCTCTTCTTCTTTATACAATTCCATTTTATAGCGAAAATACTGTAGTCTATGTGCTTCTTCTTCGGGTAATACATGTTTGGCAACTCTCAGTGTGTCAATGACTTGCATTTGTGTTTGAAAACCCTCTTTTTCAAGCATTGCAATATCAAAAGGGGCGTTATGAATAATGAGATAATTCTCAGATGTGTTAAGCTCAAGAAGTCGTTTATAGGCATTTGTGTCGGTGCATTTGGGTTTTCCTTCAAGTAAATTAGGAGTGATACCATGCACTTCCATAGCTCCATATTTAATCATTATATCGGTAGAGCAAAATTCATTATATACTTCAACATCTTTTGCTCCTAGAACCATATAACCGAGCTGAATGACTCGATCTTCCTCATTTGTACCTGTCGTTTCTGTATCTAAAATCACATATTTTTTTGCCATAATATTTTCACTTATATTTTTAGATTATTATAGGATACATTTATAAAAAAGTAGGTTAAAAAATTGATTAATATTTAACTGTTTACTGATATTATTATGATAAAATACATAA
>JALUBM010000175.1:653-5635 GCA_027044845.1 Sulfurimonas sp. | reverse complement strand
AAAATCAAAAATATAACAGAACTAATGTATGCATCTGCATTGGATGCTGATTATGTCCATGTCGAGCAAAAATTAGCAAAAACTGCCCAAAAAATTGCAGAAAACTATCTTTTTGATACAAAGATATTAGTACATGTAAACGATGAAGAAGAAATAGAAGAGATGACACTTTTAGGTATTGACGGTGTTGTTTTTGCAGAAGCAATTATAAAAATCCCTTAAATTATTTTTCTCTCAATTTTTTCTTTTAATGCTGTTAAAACTTCATAACTGATGGTAGCTGCGAACTTTGCACTCTCTTTAGCATCATCAAAAATGAGAATTTCCTTTTTATCTGTAATAAAAGAGCTGTTATCCATTGAAATTCTTCCAGCTATTTGAATTTTATCTGGCGTTATAAAATGATGTGAACAGCTTCGTAAAAAACCATCTCCATACCCTATGTCATAATTTGAAATCTTACATGCAAGTTCAGATGTAAAAGCCGCACCATATCCTACGCACTCCCCTTTTTTCACTGTTCGTACAGAAATTCGTTTCGCATATAATGATAAAACAGCTTGCAGTCGCTTTGCATATAAAGAGTTCTCTAATTCCAAACAGCCATAAGCCGCAATGCCAATTCTCGCTATATCTTCATCAAAATTCTGTGTGCGAAAAAGTGCTGCCGAATTACATGAATGAAATCGTAGGGGAGAGAAAGCATGCTTTTTTGCCAACAAACTTGCCTTCTCTTTTACTTTTTTAAAATTCTTATTTTGCAGATCAAAATATTTGTTATCTTCATCAGCCGAAGAGTGATGCGTAAAAACTGCTTCAAGCTCTAAACCTTGCTCTTTTATGACACTAAAAGCATCTTCAAGTTCATGTATCATAATCCCGTTGCGACACATTCCTGTATCAACTTTAAGTTCTACTTTTGTCCCTTTTGCGAACTGTGTAATCGCCTCAATGTCATTTATAGTGTATCGTATCTTTTTATTTGGTTCTTTTACAACATCTGCTAAAACTAAGATATACTCAAAAAAATCCTCTATCTGTTTTGCTTCTGCATAATTTCGTACAACCGCTTTTGTGATGCCGTACTCTTTTGCCATTGCCGCCATCTCTAGAATTCCATGTCCATAAGCATTATCTTTTAAAACCAAAGCAATTTTATCTTTAGTTTTAGTTAGTTTTGCAATAATACTAAGATTATTAAAAAAATTATTTTTATTTAATGTGATGTAAGCCATGGGGGAATTATACTATATGAAAATGAAAAACAGGCTAATTGCTGAATTTGAAGAACAAAGTTTTACACAAATCATATTTCCTCATGCAAATACTGACTGGGCAGAGTACCTTGAAGATGCACAAAGGACATTTATAACTATTATCAATGCCATCAGAAAATATCAAAAGTGCCTCGTTATAGCATACGACATGGCTGAAGTAAAAAAACATTTTCAAAATGAAAAGAACCTTGAATTTGTACAATATGTCACAAATGATACATGGGCAAGGGACTGTTCAGCTATTTGTTTACAACAAAATTCTAAAACTCTCTTACTCAATTTTATCTTTAACGGCTGGGGCGATAAATTTGAAGCACAAAAAGACAATGCTATGACACAAAACATAGCACATAAATACCTGACATGTAACGTCAAAAAAGTTGATTTTGTCCTTGAAGGTGGTGGGGTTGAGAGCAATGGTGCGGGGATGATTTTAACGACCTCAACATGTATGCTCAATAAAAATAGAAATTCGACACTTAATGCCATACAAATTACACAAAAATTAAAAGATATTTTTTATGCCAAGCATATTTTATACTTAAATCACGGGTATTTAGCTGGAGATGATACCGACTCACACATAGATACACTGGCAAGATTTATAGATGAAAAAAGTATTATGTATGTCAAATGCGAGGACAAAAATGATGAACATTACCATGAACTCAAACGCATGGAAGAGGAGTTACAAATGACGGCTAAAGAGCAAAATTTACGACTCATTTCCCTGCCGATGTGTGATGCACTCTATTTTAAAGGAGAAAGACTTCCTGCAACCTATGCGAACTTTCTTTTTGTTAACGGTGCTGTTTTAGTCCCCATTTACGGAGTTTCACAAGATACACAAGCACTTGAAATCTTCAAAAAAACATTTCCAAACAGAGATATAGTTGCTATAGATTGTTCTGTTTTAATTCGTCAGCACGGCTCACTGCATTGTGTTACTATGAACTTTAGCTGCCGTTGATTTTTCTTGTAAGATTGCCATCCCACTCATAATCAAATATGTTGCCAAAGCAAAACCTAATGCTATTATAATTATCCGTTTTATCTTTTCAAATATACTCATAATGTAATTTTAGCAAAAAACTTAATACTTTTGTAACATTTCTTTTGTATTATTTCTTAAAATTATTATTTAATTTATTTATTAAAAAAGGCAAAAAATGAAAAAAACAATCACCTTATCACTCTTGGTATTCTCATCTTTATACGCATCAGAAATTACGTTATCTCCTATTAGTGTCGAATCGACAACTATAACTGAAGTAGCAAAAAATGCACAAACTTCAGCAGATGTTGCTGTAGCACTCAGTACTTCCGTACCAGCAATAGACATGAGTCGCCGTAGTGGCATAGCAAATGATGTATTAATCCGTGGACAAAAGCGTGATAATATCTCTGTCGAAGTTGACGGTACAAAAGTATATGGAGCATGTCCAAACAGAATGGATCCGCCTGTATCACACATTGTAGCCAATCAAATTGATTCGATTGAAGTCATTGAAGGACCCTATGATGTTACAAATTACGGAAATTTAAGCGGGGGACTTAAAATTACGACGAAAAAACCGACAAAAGATTTTCAAGGACAAATCAACTTAGGATTCGGGTCATGGAATTATAAAAAATTTGGTGCAACGGCAAGCGAAGGTAACAACCTTATAAGAGTTTTAGTAACGGCTTCAACTGAATCAAGCAATCAATATCATGACGGAAATGGCGATAATTTAGCACAACAAATTAAGAAAAAAGCCATCACAGGAAATCAATACCAACCAAAATATGAAAATATGCAAGCTTATAAAAAAAGTTCTATGAAAGCTAAAGCATTTATAAGCACTGTAAAAGATCAAGAACTGCGTTTAAGCGTAACAGCCAATCGCAGTGATAATGTTATGTATCCAAACTCTCCTATGGATGCTATTTCTGATGATTCAAACATCTATAGCATTGCTTACAACATAGATAACATTTCAGACATTTACAAAAATATCAACCTACAGTACTACTACTCAGATGTAGATCATCCCATGAGTTCAGAGTATAGAAAATCAGCACTAACTGCGGCAAACAATAAAACAAACCACATGTGGACAACTATGCAAGGCGTAAAACTTAAAAACAGTTTTAAACTCAACAGTTACAAATTTCTTTTTGGACTTGAGGGCAGCAAACGAACATGGAGAGGTGAATATGTAAATAATGTTTCAAATGCATTTTTATCAAGCAGCATCAACGATGCACTTACAAAAAATTCAGCGCTTTTTGCAACATTGGAAAAAAATTACAATAATTTCAATGTCAAACTTGGTGCGCGCTATGACCATTCAACGGTGCAAGATGATGATACAACACATCAATCAAATACCTATAACGGAGTTGGTGCGAACATTTTTACAACCTATGCACTCAATGATGAAAACAAACTCTTTTTTGGTCTTGGACAAGCTTACAGAGTTCCTGACGGAAGAGAACTTTACTTTTTAAAAGGGGCAACACTTGGTACACCAACACTCGATCAGACAAAAAACACAGAGGTAGATTTTGGATATAAAATAGATAATGATTACTTTACGCTAAAAATTAAAGGATTTTATTCAAAACTTCAAAACTACATCTATATCAATACTACAAAAAGTGCAAACATCTTTGAAAACATCGATGCAAAAATTTATGGGGCAGAACTTAGTGGTTCTTACTATATAAATGATGATATTACACTTGATTTTGGAGCTTCATACAAACGCGGAAAAAAAGACCATGCACTTGCAGGAGAAACAAATACAAACCTTGCCGACATCGCACCACTGCGTGCAAATGCTGCACTGAATTATGAATATGCAAACAACTCACTGGCTACATTAGAGATGCAGGCAAGTAAACGCTGGGATACCATAGATGATGATAATGGAGAACAAGTGCTATCAGGCTGGGCAGTCTTTAACGCAAAAATCAAACATGCACTTAATAAAAAACTTGATTTTACCCTCGGTGTCAATAATATGTTTGATAAAACCTATGCCCAAAGTAATACTTATGCAGATTTAACCCTCGTAACAACAGGAAGTGGCGAAAAAGTACTACTCAATGAACCAGGACGCTATGTTTACACGAATTTAGATTTTAAGTTTTAGCACTTATTCATCAAAAAAAAGATAAAATCATTTTATGATAAAAAGATACCCTACTAAGAAAATATTTGTTGGTGATGTAGCTGTGGGGGGTGATGCCCCTATCTCTGTACAATCTATGACTTATTCAGATACGCATAATGTCATAGCAACAGTTGAACAGATTAACCGTCTGCATTTTGCAGGTGCGGACATTGTACGTGTAGCCGTACCTGATATGAAAGATGCTCTCGCACTCAAAGCGATAAAAGAGCAAATTTCTCTGCCCCTTGTTGCAGATATTCATTTCAATTACAAACTTGCACTCATTGCAGCAGAGTCAGTAGACTGTATTCGTTTCAATCCTGGAAATATCGGTGATAAAAATAGAATAAAAGAAATAGTTAAAGCTTGTCAAGAAAGAAACTTACCGATACGCATCGGGGTCAATGCAGGTTCTTTGGAAAAAGAGTTTGATGACAAATATGGTTCGACTGCCGAGGCAATGGTCGCTTCAGCAGAGTATAACATCAAATTTTTGGAAGATTTGGGCTTTAATGACATTAAAATCTCACTCAAAGCCAGTGAT
>JALUBM010000175.1:0-643 GCA_027044845.1 Sulfurimonas sp. | reverse complement strand
GATGTACAAAGAACGGTAGAAGCTTACAGAATGTTACGTCCAAAAAATATCTATCCCTTTCATTTAGGTGTTACCGAAGCGGGAACAATTTTTCATGCAACAGTCAAAAGTGCCATAGGCTTGGGAACACTTTTGCTTGAAGGTATCGGTGACACTATGCGGGTTTCAATTACGGGTGAGCTTGAAGAGGAGATAAAAGTCGGTCGTGCCATTTTAAAAGACAGCGGCGTAGCAAAAGAGGGCTTAAACATCATCTCCTGTCCTACATGCGGACGTATTGAAGCTGATTTAGTCTCGGCAGTCGCAGAGATAGAAAAAAGAACGGCACACATAAAAACACCTCTTGATGTCAGCGTTATGGGCTGTGTCGTCAATGCCATAGGCGAAGCAAAACATGCCGATGTTGCTATAGCTTACGGCAAAGGCAAAGGGCTGGTCATGGTAAAAGGCGAAGTTGTAGCAAATCTTGATGAAAAAGAACTTGTCAATAGATTTGTGCAAGAGGTTGAAAATATAGCAGAAAAAGCAATGTAATTACATGTTAAAAAATGCAAGAAGTCTATTATGTTTTCAAGGATAGGGCAAAGGTATGCTGGAAAATCTTTGAGTATTTTTAGAAAGAATTTCAATGTCACTCCTTGAT
>JALUBM010000174.1 GCA_027044845.1 Sulfurimonas sp. | reverse complement strand
CAAAGGATTACCATTTGCATTAATATCAATTTTTGAGTCAATAGTGTTTGCTTTGGAATCTATTTTTGTATTTTTAGTCTCAATTGATGATGTATTTGATTTTAAATTTAAAGAGGCAATAATTTTTTCTTTCTTAATTTTTGCATTAACATCACCTTTAAAGAGTTGTTTATATAAATCAATATGCGCATATTGTTTTGTTAAATCAAGTACTTGATTACGCATAAATTTTCCGTTTGTAAGCAAGCCTCTAAAATCACCTTTTTGTGCATCTAGATTATAAGTAAATTTCCCATTTATAGAAGATTTAAATATTTTTGGATAAATTAGCATATCGAGAATGTCCAAGGTCTGCAAAGATTTTAAGTTTGCAACAAAATCATCATTATGCAATTTTGCATCAACTTTTCCGCCAGCAACGTTGGACAAAAGTGTAAAATCCAAATCTTTTGCTTTTTTCAACTCTCCATTTGCAGCCAAGATACCTTTTAAATGTCTTTGCGTTACAAAATAAAGTCTATCAAGATTATGAATCTTTACTGTATAATCTGTTTTTAATGAAGCATCTTTTGTATTAAAACGTGCCTGTTTGATGTCAAAATTTGCAAGATTTGATACGAAATTGAGTTTTGTATCTACAATATTTTTATTTAACGTTGTATAAGTCATCGCTTTAAAAGTTGTTCGAGGCATTAAACTTTTAAATTTATACGCTTTAGTGGCATATCTTGAGTCAACTAATCCATTACTAATTTCAGACGTAACAATTCCACTTAAATTTTTAGGATTTGCATTAGTAATTTTCACATGCGTATTAAAGAGGGCATCTGCATAATGCGGCTGCTTCACCATATAAAGCAGTTTTTGAAGTTTTAAGCCTTTTACATCAGCTTCTACACTTTTAGGTGCGAAATCATGTAAAATTGCCAAAAAAGTCGTCTTAGAAGATGCTAAATCACTTTTTCCTTTCACTATCATTTTGTCTTTATTTCCAAAAACTGTTCCGCTTAGATTTAATTTTCCTCGTATATCAGCTGAAATTATAGGTTTAAGTACTGCTAATTCCTTCACATGTAACGCATATTTTGCATTCACTTGTAAAGGTTCGGGAATCACTTTACCACCTGAAGTTATCTTTGCAAGATTTGAATTAAGAATATAACTATAATCAACAGCATTCCCCTTAAGCTTTGCATTTAGGTTCATGGCAAATGCTGTAGTCGGAATCATTATATTGAAGTCATTCTTCATAACTGTAGAGTTTAACTTTCCATTTTTTGTAATAAGCAAAATATCCCCATCAAGTTTATGTGGTGTGATATTTTTAAAATTTATATCTAAATTAACATTGGCACTTGCATAAGATTTTTGGTTTAGCATATGAAGTAAAGATTTTAGATCAGCCGCCTCCATTCTTGCTATAATCGAACTTGGATTTAAATCGGTCATAACAATTTTGTAAACTGTTTTACTCTTTGCAACATCACTCTTTCCACGAACAGTAAAAAGTTTATCATTTCCCTTAACCGTTCCAGCCGTAAAAAAAGAGTCTTGCAGTTGCATAGATGTTAAAGGTTGCAATGTCTTTAACTCTTGCAAATCAACTCTATATTTTACGTCAAAAGATTTTAAAAAAATCGAATATGTTCCTAAGACTTCTATAGTATTATTTTCATTAAGTTGCAAAAGAACTTTAAAACGATTCATAGATAAAGAAAAAACTTTTATTTTTGAATCAAGTTTTGTTTGTTCTTTAATTTGACTCTCTATAACAGGTTTAAGCAGAGAGTTTCCAAATCCCGTAAAAGCTACTACATATACAAATGTAACAAGTACAGCTAAAACGCCAATAAACCAAGTTAAATATTTCATACTATCTCTCCATTAATTTTATCTTAAGTACCAAACCAAAATAAATGACATATATCATTTATTTTGGTTTGGTACTTATAATGATACTTAAGATAAGCTTCATAATAGTTTTAAAGAAGAAATTAAGATACTTGATACTATTAGACTAAGGTTACCTTATATAAAGATAAGAACTACTACTTGACATTGTTACACTCAATATGTATAATACGTTATCTTTTCAATAAAAAAGGAGAACTAAATAATTATGTCCGATAAAGAAAATGTAAATAATAACGAAAACCAGACTGATGAAGTTGCTGCAGAAGCTGAAGCAGTCGAGAATGAATTAGATTTACTGCAACAAGAACTTGCAGAACTAAAAGATAAATATGCACGTGTTCATGCTGATTTTGATAATATCAAAAAAAGACTCGAACGTGAAAAATATACGGCAGTTGAATATGCAAATGAAAAATTTGCAAAAGACATGATACCTGTTGTAGATTCTCTTGAGATGGCGCTTCAATCTGCAGATGCAGATGCACAACCTCAAGAGCTTATAGAAAAACTTAAAGAAGGAATAGAACTTACTCTCAAACAATTCACCACAGCACTTGAAAAGCATGGTGTAACTATGGTATCACACGAAGAACCGTTTGACCCAAATATTCATAATGCCGTACAAAGTATTGAGAGTGAAGATGTTGAGAGTGGGCAAATTGTTCAAACTTTTCAAAGAGGGTATAAATATAAAGAGAGACCTTTACGAGAAGCCATGGTTGTAGTTGCGAATTAAATTTATTCAATGCAACATTAGTTGCAAAACTAATTTTTAAAACAATGTAAAATTACACTGTTTTAAAAAATAAATAAATATAAAATTAAATTAAAGGATATAAAATGTCAAAAGTAATAGGTATAGATTTAGGAACAACAAATTCATGTGTCGCTGTATATGAAGGTGGTGAGGCAAAAATAATTCCAAATGCAGAAGGAAAAAACACAACGCCTTCGGTTGTTGCATTTACAGATAAGGGAGAGGTTTTAGTTGGAGATCCAGCAAAACGTCAAGCTATCACAAATCCAGACAAAACTATTTCATCAGTAAAAAGAATTATGGGTCTTATGATGAATGAAGAAAATGCAAAAGTTGCACAAAGCAAGGTAACATATAAAATTGTAAACAAAGATGGAAGTGCTGCTGTTGATGTCGCGGGTAAAGTATATACACCACAAGAAATTTCAGCAAAAATTCTTACAAAACTAAAAGAAGATGCTGAAAGTTATTTAGGTTCAAAAGTTACAGATGCTGTTATTACAGTTCCTGCATACTTTAATGATGCACAAAGAAAAGCAACAAAAGATGCTGGTACTATCGCAGGACTAAACGTTCTTCGTATTATAAATGAACCAACTGCATCAGCACTTGCATACGGACTTGACAGTAAAAGTGATGAAGATGTATTAGTATATGACCTTGGTGGTGGTACATTTGATGTAACAACATTAGAAATTAGCGAAGGTACTTTTGAAGTTCTTTCAACTGATGGAAATGCATTCTTAGGTGGTGATGACTTTGATAATAAAATTGTTGATTGGTTAGCATCTGAGTTTAAAGGTAGTCATGGAATTGAGCTTAAAAATGATAAAATGGCACTCCAACGTCTTAAAGATGCTGCAGAAAATGCTAAAAAAGAGTTAAGTGCAGCAACAGAGACTGAAATTAATCTGCCATTTATTACAATGACAGAAGCTGGGCCACAACACTTAGTTGTAAAACTGACTCGTGCAAAATTTGAAGGAATGATTGAGACACTTGTTGATGAAACAATGGAACACATTAATACTGCGATGAAAGATGCTGACTTAAGCAAAGGCGACATCAAAGAGATTATCATGGTTGGTGGTTCAACTCGTGTACCTTTAGTACAAACAAGAGTTTCTAACTACTTTGACGGTAAAGATTTAAATAAAGGGGTAAATCCTGATGAAGTTGTTGCTGCGGGTGCTGCTATTCAAGGTGGTGTTTTACGCGGTGATGTAAAAGATGTTCTTTTACTTGATGTTACACCTTTATCACTTGGAATTGAAACACTTGGTGGTGTTGCAACGAAAGTGATCGAAAAAGGGACAACAATTCCTGTGAAAAAATCACAAGTTTTTTCAACGGCAGAAGACAACCAACCAGCAGTAAGCATTAGCGTCGTTCAAGGAGAAAGAGAATTTGCAAAAGATAATAAATCTCTAGGTTTATTTGAGTTAACAGATATTCCTGCAGCTCCACGTGGTGTACCTCAAATTGAAGTTACATTTGACATTGATGCGAATGGTATCTTAACTGTATCTGCGCAAGATAAAGGAACTGGTAAAGAGCAAAAAATCACTATCTCTGGAAGTTCAGGATTAAGTGAAGAAGAAATTGAAAAAATGGTACAAGATGCTGCAGCACATAAAGCTGAAGATGAAACAAGAAAAGCATTAGTTGAGTTAAAAAATCAAGCAGATGCACTCATCGTTCAAACTGAAAAATCTATGACAGAAATGGGTGATAAGTTAGATACTGATGAAAAAACAAAAATTGAAGCTGCCATCACTGAACTTCAAGAAGTTCTCAAAAATGAAAGTGCAACAAAAGAACAAATAGAAGAAAAAGTAAAAGCACTTACAGAAGCAAGCCATAAAATGGCAGAGCAAATGTATAAACAAGAACAAGGTGGCGAAGCTGGAACAGCTGATACAGCAAAGAAAAAAGAAGATGACGACGTAATAGATGCTGAGATAGAGTAATTACTCTATCTCTATCTTCTTATTAGACTGATGAAAAATAAAATAAAACGCTACCTCAAAGAAATCATCTTCTTTTTTATTGCTATGACCCTTCTTACCAATGCAATAAGTATATATAAAAGTCGTGATTTATCACAACAACCACTTACTATACAGAGTTTTCAACTTATCAATGATAAAGCATCTAAAATAGCAGATAACAAACCAATTTTAATACATTTTTGGGCTACTTGGTGTCCTACATGTAAACTCGAAGCTTCTAATATAAACTTTATATCTAAACATTTTGAAGTAGTCACAGTAGCAGTAAAATCTGGCAGTGATGATGCAATTCAAAGCTATCTTCATGAGCATAACTACACATTTAAAGTAGTCAATGACAAGAATGGTATGCTCTCTTCAAAATTTCATATTGCAGGCTTTCCGACGACTTTTATTTATGACAAAAATAAAAAGCTTTTATTTAGCGATGTTGGATATTCAAGCACATTCACTTTATATATAAAAATGTGGTGGGCAAGTTTAAGTACTTAGATACTCATGAACCAACTCCCCCTAATACATCATCATTAATATCTTCATACTTTACTTTTTTATGATGAGAAAGAAAATAGCTCAAATCTTCTATATTTTTATCACTCAATTTTTTAGCAAATTGAGACATCATTTGTTGTGATACACTCTGTGCTTTACCCGCTCTAAAATCAATAAGTTTCTTTTTCAAGTATACCTGTTTTTTATTTGCAAGCCGAGGATATGTACTACTTCCTTCAGCAGATGGACCATGACAACCAGAACAACCGTTGGCAAAAAAAAGCATTTCACCCCGATTATAAGAGTCTTTATCCGCATATAGTTGTACTATTAGAATAATAAATACTAAAATAAATCTCACTCTCATCTCCTCTTTGCTATAATTGTATCAAAAAGTAGCCACAAATTGAATAATTTTACGTTTGAATATCCTTCTATTTTAATACTTTTACTTTTGGTAATTTGTATATACA
>JALUBM010000173.1:5335-5663 GCA_027044845.1 Sulfurimonas sp. | reverse complement strand
CTATAAAACTTCTGTAACTGTCAACGATTTTTTGATTTTTTGTATTTTGTATATAAAATTCTATAGCTTTTTTTCCAAGTCTTGGAATATCATTTTTTACAGCCCAACTGCTGACTGTTCCTTCTGGTACTTCAAGTACTTCGGCAAGTTGTTTTTGTGTAATATTGAGTTCTTTACAAATACCTTTTACGACATTTGATTTGCTTTTTTTGATTTTTCTGTTCGCAGGTTTCAATTTTGGGGATTTAGGAACTTTTTGTTGTTGTGTTTCTCTGATAGTATTACAATTTTTCTTTATCCATGAAAAAACTTCAGAAGACTCTAAAAC
>JALUBM010000173.1:0-5325 GCA_027044845.1 Sulfurimonas sp. | reverse complement strand
ATTGTTTAACAACATCTTCGCAATATTGTTCTGCATATTTTTCTGCGGTTTCTTTATTGCTAAGTTGATAGAGTATTGCAAAAGCAAGTTGCAAGGCACCTTTTGAAGTATTTCCCCAATCAAAACCGTTTTTAGAATATTGATATATATCTGTTCGTAAAGGTAAACTTAGTTCTTTATAGGTTATAAATTTGCTACCAAGTAAGGTTCTATGTCCTTTAAAGACATGATTGTTCATTATTAATGTCATAAATATTTCTCTTTATTTTAATTATTAAAACTAAAAAGCAATAAAAGTACCAATAACCAAACTAAATTGACGAAATTCCTTGATTTATTATTGTAAAAGCTATTTTCTTATGAAATAATTCTTGTTCAAACATGTTAAAATATTGTTTGACCTCTTCTTGATTTTTACCACTGAGAGATAACTCAACATTTGGTTTTCCATCTATAAAAATAGGTAAAGAAGAGAGTTCGACAGTGTTTGGAAGCTGTTGCATTAATGTTATAAGAGTCTCTTCACTTGTTTTGGCTTTGAGTGTGTATCGAAACTTTTTTTGTGATTTATTAAAATATGTTTGTATGATTTTACTTGCCATAGGGTGTGACATTGAAGGAAATCCTGGCATGAAAAAGAATCGATTATCTAAAGAAAATCCTGACATGTTATTGATAGGGTTATGTAAAAGTTCGGCGTCTGGTGGTAAATCTGCCATGTGAATTCTGTGAGGATAAGCTTTTTCGCCAAATTTTTCTATAATATCTTGTTTGAACTTTTTATGTGTGATAAGTTTTGAATTTCTAAAAATTTCTGCAACTACCGCTCTTGTTAAATCATCAGGGGTTGAACCGATGCCACCAAAAGAAAATAGTATCGCATTTTCATCTTCTTTTATCATGGTGTAAGTGCGTTTCATAAGTTGAGTTTCATCTTTGATGATAAAAGAGGCAAAGAGTTCATGTCCATATTTTGCAAGTTCATTTTTTAAAAAATCAAAGTGTTTATCGACACGCCTTCCGTTCAAAATTTCTGTTCCTATAATTACTACATAAAACTTCATAACATCTCTTTTTTACCTAATTATAGTATTATTACATAAATACTAAATAAGGACAGGAAATGTCATATATAGAAAGATTAGAAGAACTGCTTACAAAAAGTGTTATTCCTGATATTAGAGACAGATTGGATGAAATTTTTGAAGAAATAGCAGGGAATAAAGAAGCAACACAGGATGCAAAAGAAGAGATTGAAGAATTGCGTGAATTTAAAGCTGACTTGGAAGATGTTGTAGAAGATATTAAAAATGGTGATATGCAAGAAGATGAAGCAAAAGAGCTTGTAGATGATATATTATCTGCGAAAGAGGGTGAGACTGAAGAAGATTTTGGTTTTGTAGAAGAAGATATAGAAGGAGAAAAAGCATGAGAATAATTCTTTTGGGAGCACCAGGTGCAGGAAAAGGTACGCAGGCTCAATTTTTGACAAAGAAGTATAATATCCCTCAAATTTCGACAGGTGATATGTTAAGAGCCGCTATAAAAGCTGGTACTGAGATGGGTAAAATGGCAAAAGCTGCTATGGATGCAGGTCAACTTGTGACAGATGATATTATTATAGGTCTTGTAAAAGATAGAATAGCTGAAGACGATTGTAAAAATGGCTACCTTTTAGATGGTTTTCCCCGTACATTACCACAAGCAGATGCCGTAACGAATGCAAAGATTGAGATTGATGCAGTTGTTGAGATTGATGTACCTGATGAAGAAATTATCAAAAGAATGTCAGGAAGACGTGCACATTTAGCAAGTGGTAGAACATACCATATTGTTTATAATCCGCCAAAAGTTGCAGATAAAGATGATGAAACAGGTGAAGATTTGGTACAGCGTGATGATGATAAAGAAGGAGTTGTAAAAGATAGACTCAAAGTTTATCATGAACAGACAGAGCCATTAATAGGTTATTATAAAGAGATGGCGAAGAAAAATCCTCATCTGAAATATATTACGGTTGACGGTACTGCCGATATTGCAGATGTTGAAAAGGCAATCGTATCGGAATTAGGCGACTAAGTATCGCCTATAAGAGTTTGGGTCGATAGACCCGAATATTTTTATTTCCTTTTGCATCTCTCAAATACTGTGCGTGAAGTTGACTCATAATTCCTTTATCACAATAAAGCAGATATTCTTTGTCTTGTGGGAGTTTGGCAAATTCGGTTTTGAGTTTGTGAAAAGGTATTTTGATAGTCTTACATGGAGTCTTGATGCATTCTTCTTCGGGACGAATATCTATAATGGTAAAATCACCACTTTGTAAGTCATTGATTATTTCAATGGGTGCAAGGTTTGCAACATCATCTACTATTTCATCAATGTTGAGATATTGAGCATCTGTAATGGCAGTATCTAAAATAGCATAATTAAACTTTTTTGCTACTTTTTCCATACGTTTAAAAGAGCCGTGCGTGATAGGATTTTGAGAAATTACACCGCAATATTCAGGCATATTTTCGGCAAAATAGCGTGTTCCTATCTCATTGGCAATAGCAATGATTTCAGGTTTGTTCATAGTTGAAAGTGGACGTAATATAAGCTTATTACTTACTTGGTCAATAAGTGCTAAATTTCGGAGTGTTTGGCTTGAAACTTGTGCAACACTTTCTCCAGTTACAAGGGCATCTATTTCCATATCGTCTGCCACCTTTTCTGAAGCAATAAGCATAAGGCGTTTAAGTGTTACACCCATATAAGTCGGTGGAGTTGAACGAAATATTTCTTCAATAACATTATCAAAAGGGACAGATATGAATTTGACTTTATGTGAAGAACCAAATTTATTCCAAAGATATAGAGCAACTTGTTTTACTCCGATTTCGTGAGCCATGCCGCCAAGATTAAAAAAAATAAAATGTGTTTTTATTCCTCTCTTCATAGTAAGATAAGAGGCAACAGTAGAATCAAAACCACCTGACATAAGGGAGAGAATATCACCTTGTGTTCCTATAGGAAAACCACTAAGCCCTTTATACTTTGTCGTAATGACATTAAGTTGGCTTTGAATAAGTTCCATTTGTACGGTAATATCAGGATTTTTCAAAGAAACACCTTTTGCCTCAGAATTTGCAAGTAGGTGTCCACCAACTGTTTTCTCTATATCTATGGAGCTAAAATTATGTTTTCCACTCCGTTTTACTCTAACGACAAAAGTCTTATCTTTGAGCGAATCGGCTACAAGTTCGCGAACTTTGATTTTTATTTTATCTATTGTATCCATGCTGTCAAATTGAAGTACTTCAAGAATTTGCTCAATTCCTGAAGTGTCTAAAAGTTTTTGTCTCACTTGAGGAAGAACATCTTTTGGAGTAAAGACTTCTATCTTGTCGGAATATTTTTTGACTTCAATTTTTGCATTGATGCGTTGTAAAATGGTAAGCAGATTATTATAAAGTTGTCCGACCATTTGGCGTTTTGCTGATGGTCCTTTTATCATGATTTCAGGAAATAATTTTAATATAAACTTTTGCATGTTTGGAGCCTTTAGATTTTTGAGAGAATAAAGTTTTCCATTTCAAAAACAATCTCTTCTATACTTCTTTCACCTGAAATAACTTGTAAAATACCTTTTTTTGTATAAAAGTCTCTAATCTGGTGTAATGGCTCTGTATAAACTTTCATACGGTTATTAAATACTTCATTATTGTCATCTTCTCCACGGGAACGACCGAGAACTCTCTCTCTGGCTGTTTCTTCACTTACTGTTACTTCAATGACATTTACCAGTTCTATATCTTTGTTTTCTTGAAGATACTTATCAAGTTCAACCATTTGTTCGATACTTCTAGGGTAACCATCTATGATGATATTATCAGTTGAAGATGCTTTAATGGCATTGATGATTGTTTCTATGACTATATTTATAGGAACGATTTCACCTTTTGAGATATATTTGTTTATCTCTTTGCCTCTTTTGCTGTTGCTTGCGACTTCTTCACGTAACATATCACCAGTAGAGTAATGTGTTATATTTTCATTATGTTTGGCTATAAGTTCGGCATCTGTCGTTTTACCAGAGCCAGGAGCTCCGATAATTAAAAAGAGTTTTTTATAATTCATTATTTTATTTGTTCGCGTAATCTTATATGCAGATCACGAAGTTGTGTGTTATCAACTTGACTTGGTGCTTTTGTAAGCATACAAGCAGCTCTTTGCGTTTTTGGAAATGCAATAACATCTCGTATGCTTGATTTGTTTGCTATAAGCATTATAAGTCTGTCAAAACCGATAGCAAAACCACCATGTGGAGGTGCACCAAATTTTAATGCATCAAGGAGAAAACCAAATTTTTCTTCTGCTTCTTCCTCTTCAATTCCGAGAAGTTTAAATACCTCTTCTTGAATTGCTTCTTTATGAATACGAATAGAACCACCACCAAGCTCTGTACCGTTAAGAACAATGTCATAAGCGATAGATTCTATCTCTTCAACATTATCTTTATCAAGACTTTTTGGCATTGTAAAAGGGTGGTGTAGGGCTTTTACCTGTCCATCTTCAACTTCAAACATAGGAAAATCAACGACCCATACAAATTCAAAGGCATTTTCATCAATAAGGTTCATTTTTTCATGCTCTGCGATGAAGTTTCTAAATCTTCCCATATAATCCCAAACAACTTTTTTCTCACCTGCACCAAAGAAAACAACATCACCGACTTCAAGTTCAGTCCTTTCTATAATAAGAGCAATATCTTCTTCACTAAAAAATTTGGTAAGAGGACCTTTAAGTCCATCTTCTTTCATTTGAAAATATCCTAAACCGTGGGCACCGAATTTACGCACATATTCTTCAAATGATTTCATTTCACGCTTAGAAAAGATTAAATCGGCACCAGGAACTTTAAGTGCTTTGATACGGTTGGTATGTGGTGTTTTTGCTATATTTGTAAAGATTTCATTGTCACATCTTTCAAAAATATCAATAACATCTACCATTTTTAAGTCATATCTTAAGTCTGGTTTGTCAGAACCGTAAAGTTCCATAGCTGTATTATAAGTCATACGATTAAATGGTGGTTTTATATCAATATCACATGCTTTAAACATAGCTGTGAGTAAATCTTCAGCTACTTTTATAACATTTTCTTGATTACAAAAGCTCATTTCAACATCTATTTGAGTAAATTCAGGCTGTCTGTCGGCTCTTAAATCTTCATCACGGAAACATTTTGCTATCTGAAAGTATCTATCAAATCCACCAACCATTAAAAGCTGTTTGAAAAGTTGTGGAGATTGAGGCAATGCGTAAAATTCGCCGTTATGT
>JALUBM010000172.1 GCA_027044845.1 Sulfurimonas sp. | reverse complement strand
TTATAGTAGTCCATAAAAGTACGTTGGAGTCTTTGGCTCATCGTTTCTACTCTTAGCGGTTCGCTTCCGAGTAAAAATTTCTTTGTTTGTTCGAGTTCATCTTCTGTAACACCCTCTTTTACAAATTTTGAAATAACTTGAATAACTGTTTTTTTCGCTTCATCCATAGTCTCAATCTTTGTTTGTAAATAGCCAGTCAAATAAGAGCTTGATTTACTTACATGTACACGGGCATACGCTGAATATGCAAGCCCTTTTTTAACACGTATCTCTTCCATTAAACGACTTCCAAAACCGCCTGTTCCAAGTATAAAAGTAGCTACTCTCGCTTTATAATAATTTTTATCATTAACAGCCATATTGTATGGTGAACCGAAGTAGATATATGCCTGTTTCGTCTTACGTTTAAGAATACTCTCTTTTGGTTTGTCACTCGCCTGAAAATGTGCCAATGGCTCACTTTTTCCTGTTGGCAGTTCAGCTAAGATTTTGCTTATATTTTTTTTGACTTCTTTTATGTTAACATCCCCACCCACAACAACAATAGCACGAGAAATAACTAGATGTTCTTTGATAAATCCCTTAACATCATCAAGTGTAATACTTTGTACACTTTTTACTGTACCTGACGAAGGCTGTGCCAAAGGTGTATTTGGAAAAAGAAGTTTTTTTAGCTCATTTGACGCCACATAATCAAAATCATTCTCTTTCGCACTCAATCCGCCTATTGTCATAGTTTGCACTTTATGAAGAGCTGTATCACTATAATTTGGATCTTCTAAGAGTTGACTCAAAAATCTACCTGCATTTGTAAATTCATCTTTAAGAGAACTTACCTCAAGTACAAAAGTCTCTGTTCCCGTACTTGCTGAAATATGTATAGCACGCGATTCAAGCTCATCGGCAAAGCCGTTTGAAGCCAATTTTTTGGTACCCTCATTTAAAAGTTTTGCACTAAATTTTGCCAAACCTGCTTTTTTAACATCTGTAATACTACCGCTGTTTGTAAAAACTATTTGCGTATTGACAAGAGGAAGTCTGCTGTCATGTTCAAATATAAGCGGAACGTCAATTCCTTTAATTTCAATACTCTCTATTTGTGCTGCCATTATAATTTGTCCTATCATTAAAAGTGCTAATGCTATTTTTTTCATTTATTTAAATATCTCTAATGTTTCATATGCTGTATTTCTTACAGCTGGTGTTTCACCTATATCTCTTATAAGGTCTACCATTTCATCTTTTGCCATGTGATACGCGGCACCTGCAGAGCTTACGACATTCTCTTCCATCATCGTTGAGCCTAAATCATTTGCTCCAAAACGCAATGCCATCTGACCGATGTAAGGACCTTGTGTCACCCATGAGCTTTGAATATTTGGCACATTATCAAGATAAAGCCTTGCCACTGCCAAAAGTCGTAGGTAACGATTTGATGATGGTTTTTCCATATCAGGAATTTGAGCTAAAAGTTCTGTATTTTTTCCTTGAAAGCTCCACATGATAAATGCACGAAAACCACCTGTTTCATCTTGCAGATTTCTCACCATATCAAGATGGTCTATGATGTCTTCATCACTCTCAACCGTCCCGTACATCATCGTTGCCGTTGACATAATATCAAGCTTGTGTGCCTGACGATGGACATCTACCCAAACATCACTGTCAATTTTTTTCGGTGCTATGATGTCACGAACCTTGTCTGAAAGTATCTCGGCTCCTGCACCTGGAATAGAAGCAAGACCTTTGGCTTTTAAACGTGCCAAAACTTCTTGGATACTAATACGAGAAACCTTTGCTATAAAATCCAGTTCAATTGAACTGAACCCGTGAATAGTAATAGTCGGATACTTTTGATGAATATGCTCTACCAAATCTTCATACCACTCGATTTTGAGTTTTGGATGTACCCCGCCTTGAAAAAGTATCTGCGTACCACCAATCTCAAGCAGTTCGTCTATCTTTGCATCTATCTCATCAAATGTTAAAACATATGCATCTGCATCTTTTTCGTGTCTATAAAAAGCACAAAATTTACAATCAACCCAACATATATTTGTATAATTGATATTTCTGTCTATAACAAAAGTTGTAATACCTTTTGGATGCAGCTCTTTCTTTCGCTGAGTCGCCATACGACCCAACTCTTTTAAATCAGCATTTTTGATTAAATCCAATGCTTCTTCTTTTGTCAGTCTACTCATTTATTTCCACCCTCTGTTACGTGAACTGATAGACTTCTTTTTGATAAAAAGTCTATAAAACAGATACAATAACAACATACCGACAAAAACGCCGATAACCACTTGTACCCAAGCACCAAGTAAAACAATTTTATGCAATATTGTCTGGTGTTGTTTGTTATCTATTTTGACATTTGCCATCTCAGCAATATGCGTCATAGCCGAAACTGCCAAATCTCCCTTTGGAATATCTTGATGGCAAGAGAGGCAAACACCACGTCTATCAAGTTTGCTTCTCTGCTCGTTTGAGAGTGCCGTTGCCAGATTCCAATGATTATCTACTGTTTGTAAAAGTGTACCGTTTTCATCGACGTAACGGCTCCAATCAATCCCAAAATTATCTATCTTTGGTTTTTGAATTGTATATTTATTAGGAATCATTCTGCCATCTGCAGTTTTCAACCCTACATTCCAATCTTTAAGCTGAGAGCTAAAAACTTTTCCACCTTCTATACCATAACCCATAGCTTTTGGATTTGAGTGACAACTCTCACAACTACGTGCCTCTTTTTGTACCGTATGTGAATGCACTGCTGCCATCACAATACCTGGTAATTTTTTCTTTGAATTTGGATGTTTATAATCAGGCATCATATAAACATGATTTTGCTGCACCGCTTTACCGTCTTTGCCAATCACCGTAATTACTACCTGACAACCAGGCATTGCAGGAGAAATTCTTCCCTCACCATTTTGAATAAGTGGTGGGTCTTCCCAGCGTAAATAACTTCTTGTTTCTGTTACTTTTCCTGCGATAAGATGATCTTTTAAAGTGCCTCGCATCTCTGCTGTTGTACCATGTAAATCATGGTCGTGTGCGGATGCCAACCAATCAGGACTTTTTTGTCCCTTACTATAATCAATTTTAACATGACATCCATAACACTGCGGCACCCATGTATCATGACATGTATAACACTCCATTCTGTCATTGTGTGCCGTAATTTGATCCATTGCCAAAAGACCTTTTTTTGAGATTTTTTTCTCTTTTTTCAATTCTTTAAGTGGTTTGAGTTGTAAATCTTTTCCACTTGCAAGATGTACAATAACTTCATCACCTTTTCTGACAACATTTTTATAGGCATTGCCACGTGCTGTAAGCAAATAACCATCTTGCGGTTTATAATGCGTTCCTTTATTTAAATATTTTGCAAGTGTTTTGCTAACACCTCTGGCTTTTCCTGTTGCTGGCTTCGTATCAAACTCATCTCCATATCCCAAAGGGAGTTCCCACGGATATTTTTTTGTCGTTCCGTGGCAGTCTTGACACTCAATCTCGACAGGAGCTAATGTCGCCCCACTGATAAAACCATCACCGTGCAAATCACGTGTCGTATGACAATCTTGACAAAGCATGCCATATTTTCTATGCACATCCTCTTTTAAATGAATATAATGTTTTGTATGCAATTTTGGCTGCGAATTTCCATATTTATCATAGGTTGGAGAGTAATTCGTTTCCATTTCTCCTTCATAACTCACACCAATTCTTTTACCTCTATTATGACATGTTGAGCAACTCTTTGTCGGCACTCCCGTATAATTTATATCATTTACATGTACAACAGAATTACGTGATGCTTGAATCTCATGGACTAAAAGATGTCCTGCTTTATTATGAGGAATTGTTGTATCGCCTCCCTCATAAAAACCGTTGTTAGAGTATGGAATATGACACGATGCACACCCTATACCTCTGTAATCACCACGTTTTTGTCTTCCTTTTCCTCCTGTATGACAACGCAAACATTGATTTCTCAAGTAGGTATATGCTGCAAGTTCAGGATGTGCGGTCGCTTCTTCGGCAGTAGGTGCTTTTGGTATCTCTTTATTTGCTTTTGGATAGACTTGAGGATTGAGTTTTGCCAGTTTTTGCATATATTCCTGATACACTTTTGTCCCTAGTCTGGCATGGGGGTCTGATGGATTTTTAACATCATAATTTGCCATATTATGCTTATAGCCTTCGAGTCCGCCAAAACTGTAAAGTACCCCGTGAATTTTTCCCTGCTCAGTCATCATTAGGTTATTAAACTGTGCTTCAACCTGCTCTTTATGACACATACCACAAGTATTTTGGTTTATCCAAGGGCTTCCCGGTGCAGGATAAAACTCTTTTGGACCTTCATGATTTAAAAAGTAATGCAGTGTGCCCTTGTGTGCTTTACTTTTATGTTTTGTTGCCGGATTTCCTCCGTGACAAATAATGCAACTGTTGTTTGGATACCCTGCCTCACTTGCCTTTTTTGCTATCGCTTTTGCCATACCTGTATCAGGCTGACGAATATGTTCTATGCCTCCATGACACAACAAACAATTGTTCGTTTTATGATAATCAACCGAGGCGAATAGCGTAATAATTCCAAAAGTAAGGAGTAAAAGTATCTTTTTCATTATTTTGCTTTATCTTTTGCTATTGCATCCAAGACACCATTGATAAACTTAGGAGACTGTTCTGTTCCAAATGCCTTTGTAATCTCAACTGCTTCATTGATAACCACGGCAGAATCAAGTTCACCGAAAAGGATTTCATAGGTAGCCAGTCGCAGTGTCGCTCTCTCAATCGCACCCAATCGTTCAAAATCCCACTCTTTTAAGTGTTCTACTATCGCTTTGTCTATTGCCTCAATATGCTCCATCACACCTTCATAAAGTCCAAGAGCAAAATCTTTTTGTTTATTACGAATTTTTTTCTCTTCAAGAATCTCGTTAGAGTGTTCAGACGTATTCCCGTTTCCCAAATCATATGCGTATAAAAGGCTTACAACTGCCATACGTGCCTGTTGACGAGTTGCCATTACAGTGCCTCGTAAAGGTCTAGCATTTCTATAACAACGCCCATAGCTTCAAAACCTTTGTTTCCCGCTTTTGTTCCAGCTCTCTCTATCGCCTGCTCAATCGTGTCTGTTGTCAAAAGTCCAAAAGATACCGGTTTTTGATATTTCAAACTCATACTTGCGATGCCCTTTGTCGCCTCTGCCGCAACATAATCAAAATGAGGAGTTGAACCACGAATAACTGCACCCAACGCACAAATAGCATCATATTTTCCACTTGCTAAAAGCTGGTCAACTATCATTGGAAGCTCAAATGCACCCGGAACCAAAACATGTGTTAAATCTTCTGCATCCCCACCGTGACGGTCAAACGCATCTTTTGCACCCTCTACAAGTCTGTCAACTATGAAATGATTCCATCTTGTACTTACTATGGCAATTTTTTTGCCGTTGACTACTTTTAATTTACCTTCAATTAACTGCATTATCTTCCTTTATATTTCTTGGATTTTTTTAATTTTTTCTATCAGATTTTCTAATTCGTCTAATTTTACCATATTTGGACCGTCACTCAAAGCGATACTCGGATCAAAATGCGTTTCAAAGAAAAGTCCATCTACACCGACTGCTGCTGCAGCTTTTGCAAGGTATGGCACCATAGAGCTGTCTCCACCCGTTTTTCCGCCTAATGCTCCAGGCATCTGTACAGAGTGTGTTGCATCAAAAATCACGGGTGCGAACTCACGCATAATTACCAGTGAACGCATATCGACAACGATATTGCCATACCCAAAAGAGCTGCCTCGTTCTGTCAGATAGACACCGTGCTTTTGTGAATTTTCATAACTCACCTCATCACATTTTCTTGTTTTAAGCACTTTCATAACAGAGTATCGCATATCAGGCGGATTAATAAACTGTCCTTTTTTGATGTTGACCTCTTTGTCCGTCTTTGCACATGCCACAAGCAGGTCTGTTTGACGGCAAAGAAATGCGGGAATCTGCAGCATATCAACAACCTCTGCCACGGGAGCGACCTGAATGCTTTCATGCACGTCAGTGACTATTTTATACCCGAAGTCATCTTTGACCTTTTGTAAGATTCTCAGTCCCTCGTCCATGCCAAGCCCGCGAAAAGAGTCCAGTGATGTTCTGTTTGCTTTGTCAAAACTCGCTTTAAAATAAAAATCTATTGTTGCATCATTTTGATATCTTTCTAATGCCTTTGCTATTGTAAAAATATTTTCTTCGCTCTCAATAACACAAGGTCCAGCTAAAAGTTTCATAATTTTTTGCCTATTTATAAAATTTATTATATAATACCAACAAGAGTCAAGAGGATTAAATCCTCTTTAACTCGAAGTTGACTTTTAGTCGCCAAACTATGAAAGTCAACTTCAGGTGAAACTTTTTCATAAGTTTCTCCTTTTGTTGTTATTGTGCCTCAGCAAATTATTATTTGCTGAGAGCATTCGTATTATATCGTAAGCTTTTTAATCCCTACTTATCACGTGCAACCATAATTCCAGCCGCTACAATCAAAACTATTCCAAACGTCGTTATAAGCGATGGAAAAGCATCTCCTAAAAAAAGACCGACTAGAATAGAAAAAAGAATATTTGTATAAGAGACTGCACCCACTATGCCTGCTTTTGTTTCACCGTATGCTTTGGTCATTAAAACTTGAGAAATTGTTGCAAATAAACCCATTGCCAAAACATATACCCAAACAATTCCATGAGGCATAACAAATTTTCCTAACATAAAATCGAGTTCTGGAAAATTCAAATAGGGTGAAACCAAAAAGAGTAAAACAGGACCTAACGTTCCTATAATCATGAATGAAAGCACAATTGCACGGGTATCATAGTAGGCTTTTAATTCTCTGACAGAGGTGTATGCAAGTGCTGCCCCAACACCGCTGAAAATTCCAAGAAAATCATACTTTGAAAATCCTACACCGCTTGGCTGCGTAATAAAAAGTATGCCTATAAAACCTATAAAAATAGCAATCCAGCCTTTGTAAGAGAGTTTTTCATTCAAAAACAACCAAGCAAATATTGCCGTAAATATAGGAGATGTCTTTGAGTAGGTCATCGCATCACCCAAAGAGATATGTGCAATATTATAAAAAAATGCTAACAATGCAACAAAGCCCATAAACCCTCTAAAAAAAAGCAAAAGAGGCTTACCACCCTTATGTTGCATAGGCTTTTTCAGTACAGCAAATCCAACTATAATCACACCAGCAATATTTCTAAAAAAGACAACTTCAAGCGAACTCATATTTTGACTTGCAAGTTTTGCAAAAGCACCCATTATGGCAAAGGTAAAGCTTGCAATAAGCATATATTGCACGCCCTTATTTAAATTCTTAAAACGTTTCATAAACGAATTGTAACCTAACTAAGTTTAGTTTTATTAACATCTTTGTATAATTTTTGACCGTTAGTCGGTCAAATTGAATTATAACGAGGTTCCGATGGCGATTATCGTCGATAAAGTACAAAAGAAAAAAGACATAGCCCTTGCATGTAAAAAACCTATACTCAAAAAAGGTTTGCATAATCTCACAGTTGCACAAATGGCACAAAGTGCAAATGTCGGCAAAGGAACTATGTATGAATATTTTAGAAGTAAAGAGGAGGTTGTTTTTGAATTGGCACTTATTCTTATGCAAGAACATTCTCAAATACTGCAAAATGCCATTTTAACAAAAAAAACAACACGTGAAAAAATTAAAGAGTTTTCAAATTTCTTTTATAATGCAAAATATTATGAGCTCAGAGAAATTTATAAACAATTTGTTGCACTTGCCTTATTACATCCAAAAGATGAGATGTTAGAATTTCATGCAAAAAGTACAGAAAGATATTTTAAGTGGTTTGAGTCTCTTTTACAAGAAGGGGTAAATAGCGGTGACCTTCACAGTAACATACTTGCTTTAAGTGAGGGAATGTTTTGCATTGGTGATGGTTTATTTATACAAAGCAGTGTCACAAACACACTTAATAATTTACAAGAAAAGATGGAAAACTACATAGACACAATATTTGACATAATGGAAATAAAACAATGAAAATAATAATTTTTCTCTTCCTCCCCCTCTTTCTCTATGGTGAGAACCTTCGTTCACTTTTAGAGTATGCACAAAAAAACAACAATCTTATAAAAGCAAGTGCTATTACAACCATAGCTAAAGCAAAGGAGCTAAGCAGTGTAAAAAAGAGCTACTTTCCAACACTAGATGCCACCACTTTTTACCAAAGAGATGATGATGCAACACCCTTCCGTGCAGGAACCAATTATGGAACAGGTATCGCGGTAAAATGGAATGCGTATGACGGAGGAAAAAGGAAATTTACCATCAAACAAAAAAATGCAGAGTTTAGAGCACAAAAATATAATTATAAAGAAATGACACAGGATATTTCTCTTACTATTGTACAAGAGTTTTATACTATCAAAAGCCTCAATGCCTTACTGAATGCAAAAGAGGATGCCTCAAAATCAGTCAAAAAAGAACTAGAACGCATAAAAAGTTTTTATGCTGCCCAACTTGCTACAAGTGATGATGTTGACAGACTGCAATCTGCATACGATAAAAACATCTACGAAATAGAATCCCTCAAGCTAAAAATTCTCTCAGCAAAAAAAATGCTTGAACTCAAGGTCGGAAGAACAATTAACTCTTTTGATAATTCAAAATTTCAAAAAGTCAAAAAGTCATCGACAAAAGAATTGCCATCTATTACTGCACTGAAATTCTCCAGCAAATCACTCCATTATGCAAGCCAACAAGTGGAGAGCTTTTATCATCCACAAATAGCACTAGAAGATGACTATAATTTTTATAGATATAAAGACAAACCAAGCGATACAATTCCTATCGCTTTTTTAGATAAGCAAAACACCATCAAAGCAACACTCAGTATGCGTCTTATAGATTTCGGTCAGTTACGTGAACAAAAAGAGGCAATAAAACTACACTCAGATGCACTTAAAGAGCGAATTATTTACAAAACAAAAGAGCAAAAGATTCAGCTTTATTTGGCAGAAGAGCGTATAAAAACAGCAAAACTCAACATTCAAAGTGCAAAAAGTTCATTGAAGGCTGCACAAAGTGCTTTTGTAACTATTACAGAAAAATACAAGGCAGGCATTGTAGATAATGTAACCTATCTTGATGCACTCTCAAACGACACATCGGCTAAGGCACTTTATGAGCAATCACTTAATGATTTAGAAGTTGCCTATGCAAACTATTACTACTACCAAGGAAAAAAATTAGAGGAGTTAGTTCAATGAAAAAAATAACAATTATGATGCTACTGATAATAAGTACAATACACGCAGAAAATATCTATGCAACTTTTAATGTAGAAGCCCAAAAAAGTGCCAATCTTGCATTTACGGCAAGTGGTTTGGTGCAACATATAAATGCTCAAATTGGAGACAGCGTGAAAAAAAATGCTGTACTGGCATCTTTAAATAATGATGACATCAAAGCACTGTTACAGCAATCAAAAGTTGTGTACAAATATGCCAAAAAAAAGTACATACGCCAAAGTAAAGTTAAAAACCTCATTGATGCGAGTCAGTTCGATGCTGTTGCAAAGGCGTATGAAAGTGCAAAAGCATCCCTTGCCTATCAACATGCAATGTATAACAAAACACTTTTAAGAACACCTTTTGAAGGTGTAATTTTTTATAAATCAATAGAAAAAGGTGATGCCGTCAGCGGAATGATGCTCAAAACTGTGTATAAAATTCAATCCAAAACAAATAGAAAACTCCTGCTCACTTTTGATGAAAAATATACAAATAGTGTCCATGTCGGCGATACTTTTAACTACAGTGTAGATGGTGACGATAAAACATACACAGGAAAGATTTCTAAAATATATCCGCAAGCCGACACAAAAAATAGAAAAATTACGGCAGAAGTACTCGCTAAAGATTTTAAAGTCGGCCTTTTTGGTACGGGAACTATTAAAACAAAAAAAGTAAGGTAAAAAATGTATAAATTAGCCATAAATAGACCTATTGCAACACTAATGTATGTTTTCACTCTCATTATCTTCGGATATATGAGTTTTAAATCTATGTCAGTAGCCCTTTACCCTAATGTTGATTTCCCCATCGTCACGATTAAAACAGCTTACCCAGGTGCCGAAGCAACAACAGTTGAATCCCAAGTTACAGAAAAAATAGAAGAAGCAATTTCACGCATTGGCGGTGTAGATACAGTAACATCAACAAGTAGTGATGGTGTCAGTGTTGTCATGGTGAAATTCTTTTTAGAAAGAGATATAAATGAAGCAACGAATGATGTCAGAGACAAAGTTTCAGCCGTTAACCTGCCAAGAGAAGTAAAAACACCCCTTGTTAGTAAGCTTGATATAGGAGGAGCTAGTGTTATCAATCTATTTTTAAGTGTAAAACAAGACACTCTGCAACACCTTATGGTTTTTGCCGATGAAAAAGCAAAACCCGCTTTACAAAAAATAGTCGGTGTCGGTGCTGTAAAAGTTGTAGGCTATAAAGATAGAGAGATTAAAATCTTTCCAAATCCAGACCTTTTAAACAAATATAATATCTCTGTGCTTGAACTCAACAATGCCATAAAAAAAGAAAATCTTAAAATGGGTGGTGGAAAGCTCATCACAAAAACAAATGAATATATTTTGAAAACAAAAGCAGATGCCCTTAGTGTCACGCAACTCAAAGATATTATCATTAAAAATAGTATCCGTCTCAAAGATATAGCAGAGGTTAAAGATACTCTCAGTGATGCAAAAAGCTACTCTGCACTTAACGGTAAAGAGGGTGTTACCCTTGAGGTACAAAAAATTTCTGGAACAAATACACTTGATATCGTCAAGCGTGTTAAAGCGACACTGCCACAGATAAAAAAAATGGCAGGAGAGCGTTTTAATGTTCAGACAATTCAAGATACCACACCTTTTATTAACGCTTCACTAAAGAGTGTTAAGTTTGATTTGATTTATGGTGCTTTTTTAGCAATAATCATTATCTTTTTCTTCTTACGCAATATAACCATTACACTCGTTTCTGCCCTTGCCATTCCAACATCAATTTTTGGTACTTTTGCGTTAATGAATGCCATGGGATTTGAGCTGAACAAAATGACCCTTATTGGGCTTACACTTGCTATTGGAATCATCATTGATGATGCTATTGTTGTTATAGAAAACATCTACAAAAAGATGGAAAAAGGAATGGGGAAATTTGAAGCAGCAGTAGCAGGAACCAAAGAGATGGCATTTCCTGTTCTTGCCATTTCAGCTATGCTTTTAGCAGTTTTTATTCCTGTTTCAAACATGAGCGGAATTGTCGGAAAATTCTTTGAAAGTTTTGCGATGACCGTTACTTTTGCCATTATCATCTCTTACACAATTGCCATGAGTTTCATTCCCTCTTTAAGTGCAAGAACACTTCACAAAGGTGAGAGCAGATTTTATAATCTGACAGAACCTTTGTTTAGCACCATTGACAGATTTTATGTTAAATTATTACAGCTGGTACTACGTTTCAAAATGACAACAATCATCCTTGTTCTTGCGATTTTTGTAGGTTCCATGTCTCTATTTCCAAAAATTGGTATGGACTTCATTCCAAAAGAGGATAAAGCAGAATTTGATGTAAAACTCAAAGCGAATCCAGGTATTTCACTCGAAGAGATGATACAAAAATCAAAAGCTGTAGAATCTATGATACACAAAGATAAAAATGTAGTGCTTACAACATTGAGCGTCGGCTACACAAATACACAAGAGATAAACAAAGCACTTATCTATGTCAAGCTCACACCAAAAGATGCAAGAGAAAAAAACCAAGAAGAGATTATTCAAGACTTCAGACAAAAACTTAAAAAATTTGCGGACAAAAATATGTTCATCACAGCAGCTGCTATTCCAAACATTAAAGGTGCAGGTGTTAGTGTACCCTATCAGATTGTTCTCAAAGGAGACAGTTTCAAAAAACTGCGTAAGGCGAAAAATAACCTTATTACCTATCTCTCCAAGAAACAAGGCTTTAAAGATATTAACACCAATCTTGATAATCCAAAACCACAGTACGACATCAATATCTTACGTGAAAATGCTTCTCGTCAAGGAATTACAGCACAACAAATTGCTTCTGCTATAGCCACGGCATTTTCAAGTGATCTTGAAATCAGTTATTTTGAAGACAATGCAAAACAGTATAATATCACCTTACGTTTTGATGATGCCAATCGACAAAATATTGATGATTTGAAAAAAATTCAGCTAAGAAGTAAAAATGGTCAGCTTGTTTATCTTGATGGTCTTGTAGATATTGAACCATCATTTGCTCAAGCAACCATTAACCACTTTAACCGCCAAAGACAAGTAACAATCTTTGCCGATTTGTTCGGATTGGATCTTGGTGGTGCAGTGAACTATACCAAAGCAAAAATTGATACACTTTTACCAAAAGGGGTAACATACAAATTTACTGGTTTTGCAGAGGAAATGGGTAAAACGGGCAAAGCATTTGGTGCTGCCATACTGCTGAGTATCATTTTAATGTTTATTATTCTTGCTATTCTCTATGAGTCACTTATCCAACCCATTATTATTATGATGGCACTACCTCTGAGCATCATCGGCGTAATGTTTGCACTCTATATTTCACATTTGCACTTTTCACTTTTTGTGATGATTGGATTTATGCTACTTATGGGTATGGTTGGAAAAAATGCGGTACTTTTAGTTGATTTTGCAAACTTAGCCATTGAAAAAGGAGAGAAAATAGATGATGCACTTTTAGAAGCGGGGGAGAAAAGGCTCCGTCCTATCTTAATGACAACATTTGCCATGATTTTTGCCATGTTACCACTTGCTCTAAGTCATGACTTAGGAAGCGAGACCAAAGCACCGATGGCTATTTCTATCATCGGGGGACTCATCAGTTCTATGATTCTCACACTTTTCATCGTTCCAGCAATTTATAAACTCATATACCCGATTGACAGATGGTTAAGAAAATTTTATGAGAAAAAAATTGACTATTCATCATAAAATTTAGCACTTAAATACGATTCATAGATATTAAGACTCCCTCTATCATAGTATCTATGTCTCCGTCTAAAATGCCAGAGACATTAGAATATGCCTCGTTGCTCCTTGTATCTTTAACTTGCTGATAAGGTTGCATAACATAAGAACGTATTTGATGTCCCCATCCTATCTCACTTTTAGCAATTCCCGCTTCTTTGGCTTTTTGTTCTTCAAGCTCTAACTCATACAAACGTGATTTGAGCATTTTCATAGCTGTTGCTTTATTCTTATGTTGGCTTCTGTCATTTTGGCACTGCACGACAACGCCCGTCTCAATATGCGTTAATCGTATAGCAGATTCAGTTTTATTAACATGTTGTCCACCAGCTCCACTTGAGCGGTATGTATCAACCCGTATATCTTTGTCCTCAATAGTAATATCAATATCATCATCAATTTCAGGGGAAACCATAACTGATGCAAAAGAGGTATGCCTTTTTGCATTGGAATCAAAAGGAGAAATTCGTACAAGTCGATGTATCCCGTTTTCTACTTTGAGATACCCATAAGCATTTTCACCTTTTATAAGAATCGAAATATCTTTTATTCCTGCTTCATCTCCTGCTTGATAATCCAAGACTTCTACTTTAAAACTGCGTCTCTCAGCCCAGCGTTTATACATGCGTAGCAGCATCTCCGCCCAGTCTTGAGATTCTGTCCCTCCTGCACCTGGATGAATAGACAAAATAGCATTATTGGCATCTGTTTCACCACTGAGCAATACTTCTATTTCCATATCACGTATCTGCTTTTCTAGGGTTGGTGCATCTTCATAGAGTGCTTCGAGGGACTCTGTGTCATCTTCTTCTTTTGCCATTTCATACAGTTCTTTTGCATCTTCAACAGCATTTTTTGCGATATTGTACTTATCGATTTTTCTTTGGAGTTGTGTTTTTTCTTTTTGTATCTTTGCCGCATAATCTGCATCATTCCAAAAATTTTGGTCATTTTCCAGTTCTTGAATCGCTTGGAGTCTAATTTGTAATTTTTCGGGTTCAACAACACCCGTAATATTTTTCATTTTCATATCAATATTTTTTAAAAGTTCTGTATATTCGTAGTTATCCATGTTCCATCACTTAGCAGCGTTAAATTTGTTATAATTGCGATTATATTATATTAGGGCTTAAAATGAAGATTATATCAAATCCTTTAACATTAAAAAAACATTTAAAAGATATTGACAAGACGGTAGGGTTTGTACCGACAATGGGTGCTTTACATGAAGGGCATATTGCACTGATAAAACGTGCAAAAGCAGAAAATGAGATAGTAATCGTTTCTATTTTTATTAATCCTACACAATTTTTAGCGGGAGAAGATTTAGAGAAGTACCCGAAAAAAGATGAAGCCGATAAAAAAATATGTGAATTAGCAGGAGTAAATATACTCTTTGTTCCAAATGCACAAGAGATATATACAAAAGATGAAGTAAAAATTTGTGCACCCAATGTGAGAGGCTATATACTTGAAGGTGCTACAAGACCTGGACATTTCAGTGGTGTTTTAACAGTCGTCATAAAATTGCTGCATATTGTCAACCCGACAAAAGCTTACTTTGGAAAAAAAGATGCACAGCAACTTAATCTTATTAATTTGATGGTAAAACAACTTTTTATGAATGTTGAAATTATTCCTGTAGATATTGTACGTGATAATGATGGTTTGGCATTAAGTAGTAGAAATATTTATCTTAGCAAAGAACAAAGGCACGAAGCACTGAAAATTCCAAAATCTTTATATACAGCATCGCAGCTTATAAGTAAAAATATTTTAAAAACTCAAAAAATTAAAAAAGCGATGTTAGAAGTTTTGACACCTTTATCTATTGGATATGTAGAAATACTCAATCGTAATTTTGAAAGCATAGCAGAAATTGAACTTAAAAATACAATTATCTTAGTTGAAGTTATGGTTGGAGAGACACGCCTACTTGACAATATTTGGTTGTAAATAGCCCTCATCAATCATAATATCAACAGCCTTTTTAAAAACAGGCACTGCAGTTTGTGAAGCAAACTGGCTTTTTTTAGGTTGAATAACGACGACACCTATACTATACTTATGCTTTTTATCATTAGCAAATCCAATAAAAGCAGTGTTATATTTTTTTACATATTTTCCTTTTTCAACAATATGTGCCGTTCCTGTTTTTCCTCCGATTAACAGCCCTTTTGTGATGGCTTTTTTTCCAGTTCCCTCATTCACGGTTTTAAGTAAAATTTTATTCATTCTTTTAGCAGTTGCACTTTTTATCACTTGTATAGGTTCTTCATAACCAAGTTCTTTGATACTGCCATGTTCATCTATAAAACTCTTAACAAGCTTAGGTCTTACCATCCTGCCATTATTATTAAAAACACTGTATGCACGCATCAACTGCATCAAATTTACCCGAATACCATAGCCATAAGCACATGTTGCTTTATAAATTTGATTTTCAAGTCTTTTAGCACTTGGAATAGAACCTGTTCTTTCATAAATTAAATCTGGTGTTGATTGAGTGGAAAAGCCAAAACTTTTTAGACCTCTATGAAAATCATACCCTGAAAGTCTTTGTGCAAGTTGTGCCATTCCTATATTTGAAGAGTAAACAATAACATTCTCAGCGGAGAGCCAGTCAAACTTATGCTCATCGGTGATGACTTTTCTCCCCATTCTAAAACGCCCATTATGCCCATTGACCAAATCATATGGATTGACAAGTTTATGTTCTAATAACAGTGAAAAAGTAATGGGTTTTAAAACACTTCCTGGTTCAAAGCTATATTCTATCATATCGCTGTTAAGAGAAGAATAATCACTCTTTTTTATAGCTTTTGGCAAGTAACGATTGGAACTAGCAAGAGCATAAATATCCCCTTTTCTTGAGTCCATAACAGCAATCATAACTTCTTTAGCACGAAGTTCTTTTTTCATAGAATCAAGCATCTTTTCTATTCTTATTTCAAAAGCGACGGGAATAGTCAGTTTAATATCAAGACCATCTATTTTTGGTTTAGTAAAGCTCTCTTTATTTAAAATTATGTAGTTATTTACATCCCGTTTACCTCTGCTATAACCATCTTGTCTGGGTGAGAGTTCATTGTCAAATCTTTTTTCCAAACCTTTAACACCTTTGATGGAGGTATATCCATCTTCTTCTATCTTATGAGGATAGCCTATGATAGGAGTCAAAAGTGTTCCGTAAGGGTATTCACGGCTTTCACCACTTTCTATAATACTAAGTCCATGAACAGAAAGAAGCCCTGTTTTTGGGTTTTTGAGTTCTAAAAACACCTTGAAACGCCTCAGTTCTCGGGCAAGTGTTTTTAAATAATGTGCCTGAATTTGGGCTACATTATAGCTTAAAACTACAACGCCTTTACGCTTAGAGAGCCTTTTTTTGATGGCCTTTGGACTCATACTTGAATAGATACTAAAAAGTTTAATAAACAACTCTTTTTTATCGGGGTCAATGTAGCGTGTGTCAACAACGGCTTTATAAAGTTTTTTTGTAGTAGCTATATGAAAACCATCTGCACTTATAATACTACCACGCTCAGCTTTTGAACTTTCCACTGTATAGAGAGACGGCATATTACGTGCTTTTGTTGCAGTAAGAAGCATGACACTTAAAAATACCAAAAAAGCGAGGGAAATAAGTAAATACAGAAAGAGAATCTTTTTACTTTTATTGCGATTTACCATTGAGTTTTATATACCGAGGTAGATTATAATTGAGTTCTACCAATCTCTTTATAAGCACTAAGTGCTTTGTTTCGTATCTCTAACATAAGTTTCATACTTGTTTCTGCTTTGCCGATTGCGAGTGCCGCTTGATGCAGATCTTTTACCTGTCCCGTTGCTAAATCAGCGATGGCTTTTTCACTGTCTTTTTGAATATCATTGACATTATTTATAGCTGATTTTAACTGTTGAGCAAAAGCCTCTCCTCCTGTGCCTTTTCCAACAGCACCTTTTTGTTTTAAAAGATCTGCAGTTGATGCACCAGATATACTGCTAATATTATTCATAATTTATATCTCCATCTTATTGTAAAAGTGATATTGCAGAATTTGCCATATCTTTTGCACTTTGAAATGCCGCAACATTTGCCTGATAAGAACGTGTCGCTTCTACTAAATCGGACATTTCCACAACAGGGTTAATATTTGGGTATGCGACATATCCATTTGCATCTGCATCAGGGTTATTTGGTTCAAACTTCATAAGAGGTTTTGAATCGTCTCTTACTATTTTGTCAACGACTACACTCATTATAGCAGGTTTTACCTTTGCACCAAGTTCACCTTCATTTAAGGGGTCTTCATATGATGCACTTTGTGTATCTTTACCAAGTTCTTTATTATAAACATCATTAAAGTTAATTGCTTTAAAAACAACCTCTCTTCTACGATAAGGACCGCCTTCATCTGTTCTGGTTGTTTGGGCGTTAGCTATATTACTTGAAATTGTATTGACACGAACCCTTTGTGCGGAAAGTCCATAACCACTAATGTCAAAACTGCTTAAAAAATTACTCAATATTTTGTCCTTAATTTAATTTTGATGATGCATCTATAACACTTCTAAAAATGCCTAAATCTTTTTTCGCTGCCATAATGAGTGCATTAAACATAATGGAGTTTTTGCTCATTTCTGTTGTCTCTACATCTATATCAACAGAGTTTCCATCATTACGTGCCATATGCCCGTCTCGAAAAAAAAGCGTTGGTTTAAGTGAAGATGTCTCTGCTTTTGGTTCTAAATCTTTCTCATTTGTGACTGCCATTTGTAAGCAATGGGAATTATCTTGATAAAGCTCATGCTTTTTAGCAATAAGTGCATCTTCAAAACTAATATCTCTTGGTTTGTAATAAGGTGTGTCTGCATTAGCAATATTAGATGATATCATATCTTGACGTTCGGCACGATAATCCATAGCTTTAGTTAAGAGTGAATATGTTTTAGATATTTCAATGCTCATAAATGACTCCTCGTTTACATGTAATTAAGTAAAAGCAATTTTTATTCCAAATTGATTTATTTTATATTTTAAGTAAATTTTAATGAAACTAGGCTCATAATGGTTTCCAAGATTACTAGTGTAATCCAATTTTTTATAACTCAAGGAGTTCTTATGAAAAGAGCTGGTTTTACAATGATTGAATTAATTTTCGTTATCGTTATTTTAGGTATTTTGTCGGCAGTCGCACTGCCAAAGTTTATTGGAGTTTCCGATCAAGCAAGAGCAGGTAAGTGTAAGGCATTTGTTGGAACTCTAAATCGTACAGTAGGACCTACTGCGTGGTCACAATCTATTTCTGAGGGTAAAGATGGTAATGTTTCTAGTTATTTGTCACCTGCGAATATAACAAAATATACTGATGTTCCAAGTGAATGCAATGATTCCGTAACAAATGCTCATAATTCATACACATTTGGTAGTAGTAATTATGATATGAATTTTACGGATGGTAATACCTCAAATACACCAAGATGGACTTGGGAAAAACTTAACTAGAATATTTTTTCATTCCCAAGCTCCCGCTTGGGAATACATACATCAACTATAATCCTTCAAAAAACAATGAACCGTAAACATAAATAATCAAAAAAATGTTATTATGTTAAATAAAGATGCAAGGAACTTTTAATGCTAAAATCACAAAATGCGTTTACTGTAATTGAACTTATCTTTGTTATCGTTACTTTAGGTATTTTATCAGCTATTGCTCTGCCAAAATTCACTGCAACTAAAAATCTTGCCGATATTGCCAAAGGTCGTTCTGATGTTATGGCAATACGTTCTTCTATTTTATCAGAGCGACAGAGTCAGCTTATAAAAGGAGTCAATACCTACATTCCAAAACTTAGTGATAATAATACGATACTTTTCACAGGAGATGGTGCAGGAAGAAAGCTTTTAATTTACGGTATCACGGAAGGCACAAGTGATGGAAAATGGTCTGCAAATGGCAATACATATAAAAAATATACTTTTAAAGTAAATGGTGCAAATATTCCATTTGACTATAATAGCACGACAGGAATTTTTAGCTGTGATGCAAATCAAGATGGTACGCAAGAACAAAAATATTGCTATCAAATGACAAAATAGTTTTGAAATACTTTTATCATATATCTCTCATAGGTTCGCCACTTGAGCCTTTTACCTATCATACAAATTATGAAATGCCCATCGGCACTCATGTTGCTATATATGTAAGGAACAGAGAAGTGCAAGGTACTATCCTTTCACAGTGTAATAAACCTGAATTTAAGACAAATGAAATCATAAAGCAAAATGAGTTCTGTTTCTCTGATAAGCAAATGATACTTGCGAAATTTATATCGTCTTATTATATTTGTTCCCTCGGCGATGCATTTGCGTTAATGACACCATTCGTGACACAAAGCCAAACAAACAAAGTTAAAACGTCTCTTCCAAAAAATGAATCAAAAATTTTACTCTCTTCAAAACAAAAAGATGCACTTGCATTTTTACAAAAACATAAGGTATCACTTCTTTTCGGCGATACTGGCAGCGGCAAAACAGAAATATATATGAAATATTTCGAGCAGATGATGCAAGAGGAAAAAAGAAGCATATTTTTAATGCCTGAAATCTCTTTGACCCCACAGATGTCAAAACGACTTAAAGAGCATTTTGACGATGAATTTGTAATGTGGCACTCAAAGCTTACTCCTCTTGCAAAGAAAAAAGCACTCACTAAAATATACTCAGGGAAGGCAAAGATTATTGCAGGTGCACGTTCTGCTCTTTTCTTGCCCATACAAAATTTAGGACTTATTGTCGTCGATGAAGAGCATGATGAAAGTTATAAATCATCTTCACGCCCCCGCTACAATGCAAGAGATTTGGCAATTTATATGGGGAAACTCTATAACGCACATGTAGTGCTTGGCAGTGCAACACCTTCGCTCAACTCTTATGTAAAATTTCCTCATATTCGGTTAAAAGGCGGGCATTTCAACTCAAATAAAAGCTTCATATATGAAAAAAGTGCAGAGAGTTTGACGCCTTTGATTCTTCAAAATCTACAAGAAACAATACAAAAAAATGAACAAGCTATCGTATTTTTGCCTACTCGTGCCAATTTTAAATATCTGCTTTGTCAAGATTGTGGATATACAATTAAATGTGCATTCTGTAGTGTCGGTATGAGTGTGCATCAACATTTACGTGCTTTGAAATGCCACTATTGTAACTTTACACAAGCAATTCCTCAAGTTTGCCCAGAATGTAAAAGTCCTAACCTTACAAGTTCAAGACTCGGAACAGCTGAAGCTGTTCATATACTACAAGAAATTTTACCCAAGGCAAACGTAGAACAATTTGACAGAGATGTCATAACAACGGCAAACAAGCTTAAAAAGGCACTCAAACGATTTAATGACAAAGAGAGTGATATTTTAGTAGGAACGCAAATGCTTTCAAAAGGGCATGATTACCATGGAGTAACCTTGGCAGTAGTACTTGGTATGGATAACATGCTAAATATGAGTGATTATCGTGCACGTGAAAAAGCACTCTCATCTTTGATTCAAGTAGCGGGAAGAAGTGGAAGAGCCAAAGATGCAAAGGTTATAATACAGACTTTTCATGAAGATTTCTTTAAAAATTATATAAACAAATATGAAGATTTTTTAGAAGAAGAAAAAATCTTTAGACAAGAACTTTATCCACCGTATAAAAAGCTTTGTCGTATTCTATTTGCCCATAAAAATGGAGCAAAGGCACAGGATGCAATGCGGAAAATGCATGAGAGTCTACTCACATGTAAAGGAATTGAAGTAGTCGGTGCAAAAAAATGTGCCATTGAAAAAGTAGCAAATAAATATAGATTTGAGATACTTCTACGAGCGAATAAAAGTACAGATATTATAAAAGCAGTCAGAGCTTCAAAAGTTAATTTAGCTGAAATAGATATGGATCCTATTGACTTTGGATAATCTTCCAAAATCTAGATTTTAATCAAGGAGAATATGCTTTTTATGGTTAAAAAACCAATAAAATGCTAAAGAGACACCCGTTGTTTTTTGATAACTCTCATCGAACATAAATTTTTTTGCTTCACTCAAAGAAATGTAAATCACTTCAATTTCTTCTTCTTCTAATCCACCACCTTCTCCGATTTTCATACTTTCATCAATTTGTGCATAATAAAGTGTTTGATAAGTTCCTGATATACCTACGCTTGTATAAAAAGCACTAATTTTTTCCAAATTTTGCAGAGGAATATCATAACCGCACTCTTCTAAAATTTCCTCTTTTGCCATCTGCTCAATGGAGCAGTCTTTGTCCACAATACCCGCACACAGCTCATACATGTAACCGTTGTTTTTATTTTTATTAAGTACAGTAACACGAAGTTGTTTTACAAGGACAAAGGCATTTTTTTGTGTATGGTAAAGCAGTATGGCAACGCTATCATGAGAAAGTACGGCTTCCCATTTTTTTTCTACACCATTTTGCATGTAATGGATTTCTATAGGTTTTACAAAATTTGGATTTTGCAATGCTTTAATTGCAGTAATTTTACCCATTATTTTTCTCTGTTAAAAGATGAATATAACCCATGTTTTCAAAAGGAGGCGGCTTTTTATAGTGTGTTTTATTATTAAGATGAAGATTTACACTTTCATCATAATTTTTCTTTAATCGAATAAAGGCTCTTTTTTGCTTGCCTTCGAGTTTTTTTGTCGTAATCTGTATAATATGTAATGGATTGATGGCACGACCGTGTATTCTCACTTCAAAGTGCAAATGTGGTCCTGTTGAACGTCCTGTCGTTCCGACATAAGCAATAATTTGCCCTTTTTTAACATGTCTTCCGCGGTAAATTCCTCGGCGGAATGATTTTAAATGTGCATAACGTGTTTCATAACCATCAGCATGACGAATTTTTATAAGATTACCATAAGTTCCTGCTCTTGAACACCAACTGATTGTACCAGAACCAGCAGCATGTACAGGTGTGCCACGTCTTGCAGCAAAATCAACACCGAGATGTGCTTTCCATTTGTGTAATATTGGATGCCATCTATGTTTCGTAAAATAAGAAGATATACGAGCACCAGGAATAGGACGAGCAAATAAAAAACCTTCGACCTCATGCCCTTTTTCATTATAGTATCTGCCATCATCATTAAGGTATATATAGTGTTTTTTATGGTGTGTTTCTATCATTGCAACTTTTAAAGTTGGCATAGAAAAAGGTGCTTCAAGTCGGTATTTTTGATCATAAATCATAACAAGTTTATCGCCTTTTTGGATGTCATTTTTAAAATTCAAGGAGTGTTTAAAACTTGAGATGAAAATTTGTGCAAGTTTTTTTGAACCCGTCTCTTTTAAAATATTGTAATTAGGCGAACTTGTAATAGTAGTATAAAAAGCTTCCGTTTTTGTAGTGCTAATGATTGGGATCGCTTCAAATACATAACTATTTTTATCTTTATATATATGGATTTGAAGTTCATCATTGAGTGGAAGCAAAATCTGTTCAATATTGCCATTTTTGCTCTTTAATATCTGATAATGAATGCCTGCACGCATCTCTTCGGTAAGTCTTTGATCATCTTTATCAAGATTATAATAAAGTTTTTTAACAGGTAAGTTATTATTCTCTAAAAAGTCTAAATATGTCTCTGCATTATTCCAACGATAACGCTCCACCTGTGATGCAAATATAGAAGTTGTCAGTAAAAAAAGTATGAGAAATCGTATCATAAATATAAGCCTATAATAAATAATTTGCAAAGATTATCAAATTTTTGCTTAGTCTGAGGTTTGTTGGTTATAATCACATATATAAAAATAGATTTTTTTTGAAAAATCTGATAAAAAGAAGAGATATGAAATATATACTATTACTTGCACTTGTAGCATTCGAGGTTTTTGGTGCCGTTATAAAATCACCTGTGATTACGGTTAACAATAAAAATAACACTGTAAAAATACACATAAATACAATAGATGTTGGGGTGAGTGGTTTTATTGTACATCATATAAGTCCTGAGCATAGCGTTATTTTAAAAAATGCCGTTGTACAAAGTTTTAATACTAAGACAAAGACTGCAACCATAAAAATGAGTGAATTTAATGCACTACAAAATAATGCACTACCTTACGGTAAATGGCAGGTTCAACCTAATGATATTGTCGAGTTAGCGTTTGGGTATTCTCGTTCACTGCTGATTGCCCCAAATGAATCAGTTTATTATAAAATTGCAAAAAGCGTTAAAACACAATGGATTCATCCAGATTTGTTTGCTACAATACTTTCATTTCGTGGACATCCGACTCCTATGAAAAAAGACTTTAGAGCGATGGCAGATGCAAGTAGTGTTGGACTTTTATTTATCTATTTAAATCAAAAAGTATATACGCTAGATATAAAAAGTTTTAAAATATTAAATATCAGCGATGCAAAACTAAAACAAACGAAAGTGCATCTGCCTTTTTATACGCGTGTAAATAATATTGATGCCGATTGGTGGGGTGCGGGAAGTAGCAGAATGAATAGTTATGCACCCCATTATTATGAACTTTTAGTACAAAATAATAAAACAAACAAACCTCTACCGGAAAAGCATCATAAAAACACAAAACATTTTATGCTGAAACCAAAAGATTATCAAAAAGTTTTACAAAAAAAAAAAAAAAAAAAAAGCGGAGAAATATTTGTTTTGGATATGGGAGAGAGTGTAAAAATAGTTGA
>JALUBM010000171.1 GCA_027044845.1 Sulfurimonas sp. | reverse complement strand
ATCTTTGTTACGAAAGTGACGAGACATATCCTTAAATAGCTTTTTATCTATACCATCAAAATCATAATCCACTTAATAATCCTTCTAGTAAAATAAACAAAATACATCCATCAAAAGCAGAACTAACACCATTACGAGTTGGTGTTGAACCTATCGCTCTAATAAACCATCCAAATATAACAGAAGAAACAATCCCAAGAATACCACCAGAAATAATCGCTATAACTTCGCCATCATAAGCAAAAGCACCGATTACTGCACCGATTACAAACATAAATACATACATTAGCGTAATAACCAAGATGGAATAGAATCTGTAAGATAAACACCATTAGCAGACTTATAGAACACTATCCCAGCATTCATAGCCTCTGTTGTTGAAATCTTAAAAATCTTTGTATCAGTATCTTTCTTTTTTCTTCTTGATCCAACATCATTTGCTGTTTCAATGTTATCAGACAAATGCACATGATGACGACCCATTGGTTTAAGACCTTCAGCAAGTATAGATTCAATAAATCTACTATTTGTGCCAGATACAACCAATCTGGAATATCTTTTGAAGATAAAGGTTTTAAGTTTAAGTCAACACCTTTAACTGAGTGACCTTGATTTGCTCTGATTTTTGTTTTGTCATCATTGAAAGAATAACGACCTTTAGAATCTTGGTCAACAACAATTTCTAAGTCAGATAATTCGATATATTTACCTTGTTCTTTCATTCCATTCATCAATTCTTGGACATTAGCCCAACCTTGCGAATCGAGTGTAATCCCAACTGCTTCTGGTTTGTGTCTTAAAATCAGACTGATAAATTTACTGATATGTTCTTGCTGTTTTGTCATAATTATTTCCTTCATTGGCATATTATATGATAATATACCTTAAAAGTAGTTTAATCTTGGTTTGAGTTTTGGGGTGGGTGCTTAAAAGTGCTAATCCATTTTTCATAGCAATCATCACAGATGTCAAATGAAACTTGGTCAGTGTCGAATCTTGAACCATATCCGAACTCATGAGTCCATCTTTCTATACTTGAACTATATCCAACATGTTCGCCTTCTTCTGTTTTTCCACAACAATCACAAGTGATTGAAAGCGTTTCTTCTTTTGTTATAGTTTCAGTATAAGTATTTGTTTCTCTCATATTAATTTCTCCGGATTTTCATTTATGTATCGTTCTTTATATGTTATTTGCTTTGTTCGAGACAGAAAATCAATTCTCTTCGATTTTTCCATCAATTTAAGTTTCTCTTCAAATGTATTATATTTCGCATCATCTCTACTAATAAAAGTATTAAAAATCATTCTATTGAAGGTCAACTGATGAATATCAAATTATTACCACCCACAAGCGAATCCAAAATGTTAAGTGAGTTTTTATTTGAATATAAAAAGCTTACAGAAATAAAATATTACAAAAGAAAGGAGTAATAAACATGAGAAACATATTAATGATTGTAATTTTATGTTTGCTTGCCATTAATTCGAGCTTATATAGTTTTGATTTCGGTGGTGCTAATAAATATATAAAACAAGCAGAAAACTTTGGAAATAAAGCGAAGGAGTTAAAAGGTAGGCTTAATAAACTTCAAGACAAATATACAAATCTTACAAATGGTTTTGGTTTTGATAATTTTAATCTCAATGGTTTTAATCTTGGTTCTAATGTTGAGTGTAACCTTCCTGCTCCATCAGCTAATTTTGATGTTTGTGATATGATAAAAAAAAGAACAGGATTTGATTTTTTTGGGCAACTTAATAGAAATTTCAACATAGCAGGATGTAAAGGAAAGTTTAACTTAGGGTCAGGGAATGGACTTTCTGATGCCATAAAAAACATGTGTAATCTTGGACATACGGACGTTGAGATTGCATGGAGTCCACATGATATAGATATGAATGAATTGCTTCAAAGCAACTCTTTAAAAAGAAATAAAAAAAGCACAGATGTTACAGAAGATGGAGACAAATATAAAATTAAAAGCACTAACTATAAGGGTGGGTTAAATACAAACACTCTGTATAATATTGACAAAGGCGTTGGTGCAATTTCTCATACAGCAATAAGCGATGGTATATCAACAGATGGTATAAAGGTTCCAATCGCCATGAGGTCTGCATATGCGAAAGATAATGTTGCCATATATAGTGCATATGAAAGAAGCGTTAAAGACCTTGGTATAAAAAAGGCTTTTAAAATAACAAAACCAACAGCACCAGCAAAAACATATGAGCAATATATAGCAAAAGAGCAGGGGAGTATTTTATCATTATCTGGTTCAAAACCAACAAGATTGGCATACCAGACAAATATTGAATATGAGATAACTAGATTGAAAAAAAAATATGATTTTGCAAATCTTAAAGGTAGTTCCTCTTCTGAAATGAGATTTGATTATAGTAAAAAGGTTCAAGAAATGCTTAGAGACCTTTTGCAAATCAATAGCACAACTTCTAAAGGCTCTAATGCAAATTCAAAGCTAAAGGGTGCAGATATCCACGTCTACGCAAAAGCAATTAGAGATATTAAAATATATGAGAGAAGAAAATTTAATCTCAATAGAGATAATTATATTCGGAGTCACCACTCAATCATCCAGCCATCCCAAGGAAAAATAGATATACAACCAGATTCGCAGAAATGGAAGTATGCAGATAAAATGATGATGCAGTACCGAAACGAAGTTTCGAGAGAGGTTGCATTTAAAGACAAAATTGATAAAATTCAATACAAGCTGAGAGAAGAGGCTTTAGAAATTTTTTACGATAAGCTTGAATATAACCCAATGATTGCAAACAAAGAAATTGAGGAACTATTACAATGACTTTAAAAAAAGTTTTATTTTTTGTTTTTATAAATATTGTATTTCAACCACTTCTTTTTGGAGGACAAAATTCAAACACACTAAAGTCAAAAGAATATTTTATGGACACGTCTCGTTTGGCAAAAATTGAAGATTTTAAAAAAATTTTAAATAATAAAACCCCTTTAAATTACGATTACGGAAGAGTATTTAGATTGCCTGCTCATAAGACTATATGTGGAAGACTTTATTCTCGCGAAGATGGCTCCAAGAAGTTAAAATTGGTTGATTACAAATATATTGTTCTTAAAAGTTTTAGCTTTGTTGATGGGAGTTTCACCTGTGCATACCATACTAAGGATGAAAAAATCTTTACAGTTAGTGGGAAAATAGATTATTGGAAAAACTTAATAGATGGGAATTCTCATAGTACAGATGCCTTTCAATATTTTAACAAAAAATATTCCCCAAACGATGTTGAAGATTTATATAATGTCAAAAAATTGCACAGCATTAGAAATAAAAGAAGCTCAACAAATACATTTGATGTCTTTAATTTCTCTAAAAAAATTGGGTTATATACAGGCTCTAGTCCAAAATTTAATAACAACACTATCACTTTTAGTGAATTTGTCTCAAATTTAATTACCTTAAATAGTGATTATGTGACAGGGGTAAACTCTTTTGGGGAAATTGAAATTAATCCGAAGATTGAGAAAAAACTTACTTTTGTTAACAATGAACATAGCCAAGAAACAGCAATCGGAAAGACTTTGGATTGGTTTGGAAGTCTATTTTCGTCTAGTGCAACCAATGAGACAAAAGAAATTGTATTTGAAAACATTAAAAGTTTTTCAGCAATAGACTATTTTGACAAGAAATTATTTGGTCTATATTATAACTTTATGAATATAGCTTGGGGAGGTATCTTTCAGTATGCTGGAACTCTCTTTTTAATGTTTTTATCTTTATATGCTGGCGGTAATCTTGCATTAAGATATGGGTTACACAAGATGAAACATGAAGATTCAAGGGGAGAATTTGAATTTCCTATAAAACAGCGTTTAGTTGCTATTGCTATGACACTTATGATTACTTTTGTTCCTTTTCCTACAGGTACAGGCAGTGATATTGGTGCTAGTTCTTCTGCTGATTCCATTAAAGCAGAAACAACGATTGCAAAAAAGCTTATATCCTATATGAGTGAAATAGGAACAAAAATCGCTGATTATTCGACAGGAAACATTATGACTGTGTATATGTCTTATATGCTCTCTGCAAGCGATTCGTATAATATTAAAAACACAAAAAAAAGTGCGATTGAACTTTCTAAGAAATTAAGAGAACAAAAACTTCGCACAGCTTTTTTTAAAACAGTTTGTGTTGATGGATACCCAAATATGCATAGAAGTTTTTATGAAATGGCTGGTGTGGATTACGATGCCGAATGGCAACCTTCAAAAAACTTAGCAAGCAAACAGTCTGTTTTTTCTGGAACAGATGCAGAAATAAAAGACAGCAGACCTACTTTAAATTATTGCGCGAATGTTGAAAAAGAAATAGCTATAGCAAATCAATCAATGAAATCTCTTAAAAACAATATAGAAACCTCAATAGGGCATATCGAAGAAAAAACAGGAAATGATTCAACAATGAATGCCAATTTTTTTGCAATTACGCAGTTAACTTCTGCAAAAAGATTAGGATGGTTTGCAATTGCCACATTACCGATTCTTCATGTGTATCTAAAAAATACAAATTTGATAAATGTCGGAGGAAAAATTAAATCTTCTGGTGATTCGGATGGCATGCAAAAAGCAATTCTCAATAGTGCTAGTGCAGAAGCTCAAAGTAATGGAAATACTGATATTGCTAATGCTGGAAGGAATATAACAAATGACAATAGTCTTTTTTCTAAATTAGGAGGGGGGATACAATACATCTTGGCAAAGCAAGTATATTTTATGATGCCAATGTTTGGTGAAGTTTTTAACGCCAGCAAAGCCATCGCCTTTAATGCTGTTGATACAGTGACAGCCATAATGCCTAGCTCAAAAATGATTTCTTTCTTGAAGAAAAGTCTTGACATAGCAACAAGTAACAGCACAAGTAAAAAACCACTTGTTTTAAGCTCCGCTGTTGCACTATTGGGCTTTGTTCTTGCAATTTTGCTTTATAATCTTATGATTAAAATTGTATTTAGTGCTGTTGTGTCTTTACTTATAGTAGTAAAAATAGTTTTTTATATATTGGATGTCTTTATGTACTATTTCGTATCACCTTTTGTTGTTGGATGGCAAATGACAATTAGTAATAGTACAGATAGATTGCACAAATATATTTCCAATGGTTTTGTTCTTTTAGTGATAAAACCATCTTTGATAGTTTTTTCTGTAATGATGTTTATTATAGGGCTTGAGCTTATGCGCTCTATTTATTTTATGTTGTTTGATGCCGTTTTTTCGAGCATTGAAATTGCAAACAAAATTGTTGGTGGCATAGTCAAAGAAGATAACTTTGGAATAACAGGATTACTGATATCTTCAAATATCAAAGGAATTGGGGAAGTCTTTGTTGACCTAGTTGCAATGATTCTTGCTTATAAGCTTATTATGGATGGTGACAAAATGATATTAGATAAATTTGGATATAAAGATGAAACAGAAAGCTCCATTGGTGGTCAAGTTTCTGAAAAAATACAACAGGTTGTTGGAAAAATATAATACATTAAAAATGAAACAAATAATAATGTTTATTTCATCTATAATTTTGTATTATTAAAATAACAGAATTAAAAAGGAGTTGCAATTATGGCTATTTATAAAAACATTACTGTAAGAGGAAGTTTTGTATATCGTAAAGATGGGAACACTTTCTTTTCAGGTAAAAATGAAGATGGTAAAAATATTGCCATTAGATTGTTAGAAAAAGAAAAGGATGAGTTTGGAAATTATTTGCGAATTAATAAAAATAAGTTATCCAAACAACTAGGTATATCTATTAACGATGGCGTTGAAACATATATAGAAAAAAATAAGAACCTGACACCAGAGCAGGCTAAAAATATTCGTGAAGGAACTCATGTAAAACTTGATGAAATTTTAAATTCAAAAAAGTGTTTTGTAAATTTTTCTTCTGCTAATGGAATGTATAATCGTGTAACGAAAACTTTAATGCTTGATTCTTTTGTTGAGTCGATTGACATGGATAATGGAAATTTTCATTCAATAAAACTTACTGAGTTTAAAAAAGGCTATGGTCGAGACCAACTTCCGATTCAGGTTGATATGAAATATAAAGACCAAAACGGATACACTAAAAATCTCAAAGTTGGAGATATTGGCAAAGTTCCACCAGAGAATATTATATTTATAGCCAAACCATTGATACCATTCATGAGCAATGAAGACGTTGATTATTTATTTGATATAAATCAAAATAATATAGCATACAAATATAAATTCATAAAAGAAAAAGGGGAAACTCCTACATTTCAAAATCCACATTTTGCAAACGAGACATCAAACATTACTCCTCAGCTAAAGGTGTCTGTTCCTAAATCAGTTCTAAGGCATGTTGGTGGAGAATACAAAGTTTTAGAAGATATTTTTAAGATAACAGAAAATAAATTTCAAGTCCCATTGTCGATTGATGGAGAGTCTGTTCGCATTGACGGAAGTAATTTATCTAAATTTCAAAAAAGTAGAGATGTTATTGGGGCTTGTTTTACGCACACCCTGAATAGTTGTGCAAATAGTTACGCAAAATTATTTGGACTCTTGAAGGCTTCTGCCGAGGCTATCGAGGAAGCAAAACAAGTCGATAAATTTAATAAAATTATTTCAAAAATGAACAATGAAACGAACCCAAACCAATATTATAAAAGTCTTGACAAGCTAAAGGATTTAATTTACAAAACAGGAATTGAAAATAGCCCTATAAATATTTCTACTTTTCTATCAACGACAGACAGTATAAAAAAATTGAAAAATGACCCTGAATATAAAGCTGGCTACCAAAATAGTATTAAAAAGCAGACGAATGGCATAGTAAATACAGTAAAACAAAATATTATTACTCAGCTTAAAATTTTTAGTGCATCTGAAACATTAAGTGGGAAAAGTGTGATGAAGAATATATTGGAGCGAGTAAAACCTGTTTACGATGACAATAAAAAAATAGTCGATATTGACTTTAAAGTTGATGAAAAAGGAAAAACAATCCTCGATTATATAAATGTTCAAGTTAGCGGGCAAGTTCCTGTTTTGAAGGGGAGTCAAAAATATCCACCAATCTCGCTGAAGGGTATGATACAAAACAACAACATATTTGTCCCTTTTGCTAATAGAATGGAGAGTGGTTACAATATGGATTCCAATAGACTTTTTAGTCTTCTCGGTATTCCAACTGTTATTAGTCCCAAGAGAAGAAATGTTAAGATTGATGTTGCAAATGACACATCTGAAAAACTCGTTAAAGACAACAGGGGGAGAAAAGCTGGGGCTCAAAAAGAATCCCAGAACAAACAGAACCAAGTATCTACTATTGATGCAGAATCTCAACAGAAGGTTGAATTGAATGCCCCTCAAGAGAAAATACAAGAAGAAGATAAACAAGAAATTAAGACCCCTTCTTCATTTGATGTTGCTAGTGATGTTGAAGCTTCAGCGGTACAGGCAGAAGAGTTAAAAACAGAAGAAAAAGCCTTGTCAATAGGCATTGACGAATCAGAGGTTATGAGTTGGCTTGAAGAAGAAGCCCCAGATGCAGGAAAAGCAGAGCAGATGGCATCTATGCCAGCATCCATTTTTTAAGGAGGTTCTTGTAATGCGTTTTTTTGCCTTATCTATATTTTTGGTTACTTATGTTTTTGGTGGTGCTTGTTACACATCTGTTAATGGTTACACATCTGTTACAGAAACAGTGAAAGACATACTTCAAGGACAAAAAGATTTAATGTCATCTATTGATGATATTCATAGTTCTGCAAAAAAAAGAGCTGACCTAGAATTAAAAATAATAAAGTTAAACAGTCAAATATTAAGTGTGCGCAAGTCAAATCTTAGAAAGTTAAAAAAAATAGAGTTTTACGAAGGGAGTAAATATGTCTCAAAAAACACAGAAAATTAGCATAGCAAACTTTTTGGGTTATAGGGCAAATCTTGACGCGCCTGATAATGTTATAGAAATTATGCTTGAATCTAATGGTGATAAAAAAGCTTATCACACTGCTTCTGTTTTAAAATTTAAAAAAAATGATGATGGCGAGTTTTCGTTGGAAGTTAAAGGAATAGAAAATAGTCTTGCTGTAAAACCAATGATATACACGCAAGACACATTATTTCTTGAAAGTAATATTTCCATAAAACAAAAGATAAAAGAATATTTTTCCGATACAGGAGCGAATGATGTTTGCGTTATAAAAATGTTTAACGGTAGTGTATATATAGGAAAGAGTAACACGGACTTTTCTGTTTTTTCAGAACGATTAAATCAAAAAGAAGAACCTATACAGTCCTCAGAAACGGCTCAAAAAAAAGAGCTCAAAGCTTATGAAACACCAACAAATATGTTTCAAATCTATTTTTCTTTATTTCAAAAAGCAACTCTTGATGAGCGGATAAAGGATGTTGCAAAGACAATAAGAAAAAAAATCTCAAAAGTTGATGAAGTGAAAGAACACTTCTTGTTTAAAAAGGAGAACTTTCAAATAGAACAAGAAATGTTGATTAAGTTTGTATTAGAGGGATATTACAACACGACAAAACAAAAACAAAATGAAACCGAGAGTGAAAGCAGTAACTTAAAGCAAATGCAAAAACTTGTTGAGAAGTTTGCATCAGAAGAAGTTGATGAAATAAAGAAAGCAAAATCAGAAATGTTTCCTTATAAAAGGATTGATAAGATATTTGATAGAAAGCCCTTTAGAATGCCTATTCTTGACCTTCAAGCAGGCAGTGGAGAATCTGTTTTTAAAACAGCAAAAATGGCTGGTATATCAATAAATTTAATTGGAACAGAATTTCGCTCAATGGAGGAACTTAAAAATAAAGATGAATTGTCTGATAATAGAAACTATAATGTAATTACAAATGTTGATACCTCAATGCATATCGATGATTATTCTGTTCTATTCTCAAACATAACATTATCAAAAGCAGTTGAAAACACAACTGTTTACCAAAGTCTACCATATACAAAAAACAATGCTCTTGCGGAGGAAAGTGTTAATATTTTAAAGCATAATCAAAATATTTTTGGGCTATACCCAACTTCAATGGAGAGCTTTCTAAAAGAAAATATTAATGGATTTATATTTAATGTTCCAAAAACATTGACAGGATACACAGGTAGGAGTATCCCAGATAATCTTCTTTTTGTGATAGGCTCTCGCCATAATGAAGAACAAGTTGAAGAACAAATACAAAACAGAAAAGAAAATGGTCTCACTATTTTGGACACCAATATTGACACAAGAGCTAAAAATAAATTTGTTGTAATTTCTGATACCGATATTAAATTAGCGACAAAAACAATTCAGAATGAAATGTCCAGAAGTCAAGGTGTCTTATATAATTTTAAAAGTAGAATGAATTCATCTTATATTTATCAAAATAGCAGAGACGGAGATAGTGTTCTGGTCACACCTCTTGGCAGATATATCAATGAAACAGACAATAAAATTAAAAATATTGTTGAGATTAGCAATACAATAGAAAACAAGAAAGAAGTAATCATAAAATCTCTTAATTCTAATGACACATTGAGAAAAGAAAAAATATTTCCTGATTATAGAAATTATAATCCAAATAGAGATTACAAAAAAACAACTTACTCAAATGTGTTGCTGGATAGAGGATTACTTGTTTTCTATCGTGACAAATATCCAGAAATTTATAAAATTATTGAATCCTTAGCACTAGAGGATGGGGTTGAATTAGGGCTTGGAAAGCCTACACATTCAAATTACTCTTTATCAAGTCCTGAAAAGCCAGCAAAGAAAGATATTGTTGCCACTGAATCTCTTGGTTTGATGAAATTAGCTTATTATCCTTCCAGCTTCTCCCTTGAAACAAAAGAAGACAAAAATGCTCTAATATCTTTAATTGTTGATATTTATAAAAGCAAAGGTAGTGAAATTTCGGACAACATTAAGGATACCATTAGTTCTCTTGCCTTCGACTCTTCTCGATTGATTATTAAAACAGAAGATAAAATATCTGCTGATTTAGAGCTAAAAAGAGAGGAAGTGTTTGTTTTTATTGATGAGGATGGACTTGATATTGCAAAATTAAATATTTCTTTGACTGATTTTTATAATTCTATGAATAATCTTAATATGTTTGATATCAACGATTATGTTGAAAAGGCAGAGCTTAGTGACGATAAAAAAGAGATTATATTTTCCAATTTTATAAAGCACCTTGAAAATCTTACATACATAATTGACGAAAATAGAGATAAAGAGGCTAATCCTAAAAAACTGACAGAACAATCCATAGAATCTATAAAAAAAATAAAATCTCTAAAGGACGATAAAAGTTTAGATGCTCCGACATTGGAATCTGAGCAGTTATCTGTATATAAAGAATTTGCTGAAACAAATAATATGTTTGAATATTATGCGAGTTTTCTAAAGCAAACAAAAGCTGATAAAATTTTACCAAAAGTGTTTGCAAAAAATGCCATATTTGATAATGTTGGTGAAAAGCTTTTAAATTCTGAACTCACTAAAATAAGTAATTTTTTCGAGGAAGCCCCAATTTCATTTTATGAAAAATATAGAGCAAAAAGCGATTCTTTAATTCGTGAATCTTTTAAGGTGTTATCAAAAAATTCTAATTTATCCGAAGAGGCATTAGTAGAGTCTGAAAATAATTTTGCAATAGATGTCTATGAGCAATTAAGTGAAGAATATGAAGTTCGTAAATCTATTTCTGAATCTGCAATAAAAACTGCAAAATTGTTCATCCTAAATAAAACACTTATTGATATCTACAAAAATAAAGGCTATAAAAACAGTAAACTTTATGATATGTTTTTTGAAAATATTATGACAAATACTTTTGGTTTAATGGCTCATCAATTTAAAAATCCAGAGAGATTTATTGAGATAAGTGATGATAAAAAAGTGGATATCATAAATTGGGAGATGCGAAGTGGTAAAACATTGGCATTTCTGAATGAAATGTACCTTCTTATGCTATATAAAGGTTTGGATGCAAGCCTAATGCTTGAGACAAAGACAATGAACGATATTGTATCTCAAATGATGAGACACCTTCCCCTTATGATGACGAATATTAACTTTAATATGCCAAAGACAACTGCTGATGTAACCATCTTAGATACAAACAATGTCTATGAGTTTTTTGCAGAAGGAACGGAAATATTTGCAAATATCCCAAAAATATTAAATCCATTTTTTATAAAAAAGGGAGTAGGGCAGGTTGAAGAACTTAAAAGATTTGGATTTGAGTTTGAGGAACTTCTCTCTGAAATTAAGAACAAAGGTATTTCAATGGAAACGATAAAAAAAGAACACAATGGCAGTAAATTTTTGCCTCTTTTGGAAAATGCTTGTTAATAAAGCATATTACCTTTATATTGGAACAAAACCAAAGTAATATTTTAGCAAAAAGAAAATAAAATAAACAAAACAAGTAGTGAAGGGTGAGGGTTATGGATATAAAAAAATTAAAAAAAATTAATATATCAGAAGATGATATAGAGGCAATTAGAAAACAATACCTTATATTTTTAGAACAACAAATAGAACCTTTAAAGAAATGGGTTGAGTACGAGCAAAATATTAATTCTGAAATCTCTAACAGTAGCCTTTCTTATGCAGAAGCCAATATTAGTAGAAACAAAATTGTGGAAGATATTAGAAAAAATGGCGCTGTAAGTGAAAAAGACAATAAAAAATTTAATTACGATTTTGAAAATTATATTTGTGTTGCAGAAAAGAAAGATGATGGAACATATAGTGTTAAGAATATTAATAAAGAAGATTTTAATGAGGAAGAGCAATTAAAACTCCTAGCATGGTCTAATATTCTTCCTTCTAATCCAAAAATTTCAGATGTTGATAAAATTTTCAAGAAAGCCCATGCACAAGTCTTGGATTCTTTAGACGATATGAAAAAATTACTTTTTAAGGAAAATCAAAAAAAAGAAAAAGAAGTTGATATTAAAGAAAACTCCGTCATCGAGATAGACGAAGCAGGTGATGAACATGATATCTGTCCCATTGAAGATTTGGTGAAAAAAAATAATGAGCATATTTTTGAAAATGAAGAGACTACTGAATACGCTGATACAGATATTCAATACAGAGATGGAGATATTATAGGAGACATGTTTGATTCTATGGATTCTCCAGAGGTATTAGATGACTCTTCCCCTGTTGTAAGTGAAGATGCTGAAGGCATAGACAAGAAAATGAGCAAGTCTTCTGAATATACCAAAAAATTTAATGAAGTAATTTCTGAAAACAATAAGAGTGAAGCGACATGTGAGGAAGAAGATTTAGCAACTCTTTTGCAAAAAGAAACAATTGATACTGAAGCAATTCCAACAATTATTATTGAACCTAGCGAGGGGTTTCCTGTTCTCTCTTCGGAGATAAACACAGAAGATATTGATATTCTCACAGAAAATGAGAGCAATAAAATGACTTTTTCTGAGCTTGAAAAAGTAGATGAAGATATGAGAAGTCTTAAGCCTTCTCATATCTTTAGTCCATACGATAATCAAGGCTATGCTGACACATTAGCTACAATATATAAACATAAGCCTGAAGAGAACGAAGAGTATGTTGAAAATATTGAGAATGAAATTGAAAATCAACAAGATAATGCTTTTCAATCGCCAATAACACCACAATAAAATAAGGAGCTTTTAAATGAAATGTCCAGAGGATATGCTTATAACAACTTTTCTTTATTTGGAGAGACTTGATAAATTGGATGGTGTTGATAAAAAAATAAATATAAATTCTAATGATGCGAAGATTGTTTGTGATAAAATTATCAAAGTCCATAAAGCACACTATCGAGATGTTGAAAAATCATTAAAACAAAAGAAAGACTTACCACATGATTTTCCCCTTTTCACAATGTCTTCAAAAAGCAATCTTTTAAGTGTGAATTATGTTGAAAAGAATCCAATGTTTGAAAATGCAATCTATGAAAAAGAAAATAAAATTCTTATTAAAACAAAACATGATGTTGAGATAAGTATAGAAGCTGAAGATATACCGTCTGGTGATAACAATGCAATCAGAGAACTGCGTGATTTTGAAGCAAATAAAATTTATCTTCCAAATGAGGATTCAACTGCATACTCTTTGGTAAACAAAAATAATACAATCTGTAATATCCAAGATTTTATTCATCAGTTGACTCCTTATGGCTATGACTCAGTTTTTATAGCAGAACAATTTTTTAATCATTTTGCAAAATACACTAAAACAGATATATTATCAAACAAAGATATTCTGGCTGAAATATTAGAGTTTAATTTCAGTCCAGATATTGTTGATGCGTTTGTTAAAAAAATCAATGAAGAAAGAGTTGATACAGAATATGATTTTGAAGCAGAGAAATTCCTAGAGAGTATCAGAGAGCATCTCAATATGCTTTCTAAGAAAGGGCTAATTGACATTATTGCATCGAGAACTGAGGGTCTAAAAAAATTTAATTTAACTCTCTCATCATTGCTTGACAATAAAGCAAACGAGGAATTTTTAAAAAAGGCATCTGCCTCAGATACTTGTAATGTCATGCTGTCATTAGAGAGTATTGCCATCCTTAATCCTATATACAACATATCCTCAAGAGCTAATGACCGTGTTGTGTACGCAAAGATAGGTGCAAACAAGAAAGAATATAAAGACGATATGGTTACGGAAAAGAAAGTTTCAGTAGTTCCGACAAAGACATTTTTTGACCTAAGTTCAACATCTATTCAAATGGAACTTGACTATAGCGAGAATAGCGATGGTGTCCTTCCTATTAGGAAGTCTTCTGAGCAAGCATCAAAAGATTATTTTTATCACTCCAATATTATAGAAAATAAGGAAAACTTTGTTCTCTCCGTAGATGAAAGTGATGCTGGTGCAAAAGGTAACAAAGCAGATGTAATGCGAAGTCTTGCGGAGAAGAGTGATAATATCGTTTTAGCGACAGGTACATTTCTTGACGGATATCCTAAAAATATAGCATATCAAATGGCATATCTTGATGGGATTAAAGATGTAAAAGAATTTAGTCAACAGCTCACGGAGTCTTATGGTATTTTTAGTTTAAGAAACACCGCAATTAAAAATCTCATCAATGCAACACTTACACAGAAACACTACAGCGACATGTTTTATTCAACAGCAATCTCATTCCATAAATCAAAAGAAGACTCTTACAAAATAGCTGTTGATTTCACTAATGATTTTATAAAATCAATCACAGATGATGGAATTGTAATGGGGGAAATAGAATTTTCGCAAGCTCTTCAAACCTTCACCTATTGTTTCACACAGGCAAAAAATATTTTAGAGTATGGCAGTGGTGCTGATTTTCTTAAAAGCTTGGTATTTTCAAACAGAAATGGGAGAAATACACTTATAAAAGAAGAGGCTGGACTACAATCAGTTTTTTCATTTATTCAGCTACTAAACAGTCAAGAGGGTGGGCATATTAATATTGCCACAAGAGAGCTTTTGCATGGTGTTAATGAAACAATTGACTTTCCAGATAGAGCTCAGCATTTTAATACAAAGAATGCTATTATAAATAATGAAATTAGCGCTAAAGATATATCAGACAATAATATTCAGTCAGCTCTTATTTTTGAAGCATACTGCGACTATTATGCTAGAGAAAACTTTGTTCCTACAATAAAATATATAATGCAGTCAAATTTTGAATATTTTGTTGATTCTTTAATAGGAAAAGACAGCTATTCAAAATTTAACTATGAATTATTGCAAGAAGAAAATGATTTCCTTTCAGAGATAACAAGAGAAGAGTTTATTTCTCAAATCTCCGAGACAAACAAAACCACAAAAAATAGTATTACAGAGCAATATAAGAGATACTTAAATTCAAATGGGAATATGGATAATGTTGATGAAGAGAAAAGAGAACTACTTAACATTGTTATTGATAAATTTCAAAAACATTTTCTTGATGCTTACATGTATGATAAGGAAACAGAATTTGTTATGGCAAACAGTATTTTTCCAGAAAAAATGTCAAGCAACTCAGGCGAGATGATTCTAAAAACAGATTTGTATTTTAAAAGTGGTTATCCATTCTTGGAAAAAGAAGAGCGACCAATAGAGTTTTCAAAAAAAGTTGGGTTTTATAAAGAGGCATGGAAGGAGTTCTTGCCACATCCTATTGAGTATGATTATAAAATGGGAAGTCATAATAATGTTGAGGTTATGAATGTTTTTGCATCAAAAGGTAGAGATAAGCAAATTAAGAGCGATATAGATAATGGGTATAGTCCTGTTATCGGTTCAGCCAGAACATTATCTACTGCATTTAATGTGTGTGATGCAATTGCAAATGCGATTTGCAGGGCAAATAAAGAAAAAGTAATTCAAATTCAAGTCGTGCAATCTTCAGACCTTAAAAAAATACTCAATAAGATTGATACGCAGAAGTTGTTTGAAAAACACAATATCGAGCTATTAATAGCTCCAAGTAATCTTATAAGTAATGAAGTCAATAAAGCGAATGCGAGACAAATCCAATCTCCAATATTTACAAATATTGATGCAGGGGCTAGGGGTCTTGATTTGTCGCCAAAAGGAATGTTTTGTATTGATGACAATGGTAGAGGAATGAAAAAGGGGAAATTGTACACTACAGGCACTACCGTTTCCCCTGCAAATTTACAGCAGTTTTTTAGTAGAACTTTCAAGCCAAGATTTTCAGAAAGTGCGGAAATAAGTGTATTTTCAGGTGGAAAAAATATTGCTTTAAAAACTGTTCCAACGCAAGAAAATAGTTCTGTTAAATCATCAATGAACGATATTGAAAAGTTAATATCGGCACAAATAAATGAAGAAGATATATTCATTTTGAGCGACAATAATAAAGCGCTAGAAGATATATCAAATGAATGTATCGCTAATGGTATTGTCGAGCAAAAAATGACGTTCAACGATTCCAATGCGGAGGGGGCTTTAGAAGCTCTTGCAATATCAAAAGAGTTTATGAGTGGTGAGCGGAGCGACAAGAGTTTTACTAATCTTAATGAAATAGTAGAGATTTCAGAGGCATATGCAAATCTAATAAATAGTAGGGAGCCTGAAATTGAGATGCAGGAGAATGTTGCAATTTGATATAAATATTGACAAGTTGGTAATATTTATGATATAATAAAAGAAAAGGATTTGTAATGAGTGGGAATTTAATAGAAACAGCAGAAAAAACAAACAAAAAGATATTAACAATGCTGTCTAACATAAACACGGAATTAATATCCGTTAAAAAAAGACAAGATATTTTTTTTGAGCGACAAATGGGTATCGAAAAAACATTAAAACAAATTCAAGAACAGCAAGAAATAGATAAAAAAGAGCTGATAAATAAAGTTCTTGAAAGCTCTCGCAGTGTTATGGGGTCAACAGATTTTAGCCTTGAGGACATATTTGGAAAAGAAAAGTTTACAGACCTTACTGCTGATTTAGCTAGTGCGTTTACTTCGCTCTGGGGAATACTAGACAAGATTCAAAATGATATTGATGTAGTTAAAAGACATGTTTAGAGGAATGAAGTAAAATGGCAGAAATTAGACACCCTCAAGAGAATAAACAAACAAAAGCACAAGCAGTAGAAGAAGAGATAAGAACACATACAGGCTTTAATATTAGTGTTCCTATTCGTATAAGTAATAAGTATAATGATAGGTTGTATGTGGAATATTTGCTTGACTCTTCTTATGGAAAAACAAACAAGCTTGCATTTTTAAGAGATGAAAACTTTGACCCAGATTATATTGTTGGAAAAAGCAATTATGCAGAAGTAGGGGATAACTTTTTTGGCTCGGCAGATAAGGCAACATTTCTTTCAAACGAAAAAGTAAAACACGATTTGGCAAGAGAATTTTTTCAATATCCCGAAGAATACACATTGAAAGTAACCAATATGGTGCTGTCAAATATTGAAAAAAAATACAGTTTTACGTCTAAAGAACTTGAAGAAATCAGCGGTCTTGACACAAAAAGTGCTGAAAAAAGAAACAGACTTATTAAGCTTACGGAAGATAAGATGCGAATTGGAGATGAAGCCCTTATGGATGGGTTAAAAGCAATAAATTCAATAGCTGAAACATACAGAAAGACAATTGAATTAAAAGAAAAGAGCTCTTCAAAAATAGCTACAAAGAAGCTTCGTGAATATATTGCAAAAAATGCGTTTGGTTCTACAGCAGATTTCAATTGGAAAGATTTAGGGGACAATGAAAAAGAGACAAAAGAAAGGATAAAAGACCTTGCAATGTCTGAAAACTCTATTAAGTTGGAGAAATACTTAAATAAAATAGGTTATGCAAATAGCGACAAAGAAATAATAAGACATAAATCAAAAGAAATTATTAAAACATTTCAAATTGCAAAGAAATCCCATGAAGAAATACAAGAAAGAATTAATCTTGCATCTTCAATTAATTCTGATGTTCAACTAAAAGAGCAGTTTTTAAATGTTGCTGATGTTTTAAATGGCATTGGCAAGTATAAACTTGGTCTCAAAAAATATAGTGACAAAAAAATCACTAAAAAACAACTTGAAAAAATTCAACAGGATTTTTCCTCCATTCAAAAAAGATTTACAGGTGATGAAGAGGCATATTCTGGTATTTTATCAAAAATCGATAAGTTGAGGATGAAGAGATATGAAGAGAGATTAGGAAGCTCTACGCCAAAAGAGAAAGAAGAACTCAGAAAACCACCCAGCTTATCTTTAGCATTCTACAATCTCAGTAGAGAAAAAATAAAAACAATATCTGATGCAGAGCGAATTGCAAAAAAACTTAATAGATTTGACAAAGCTATCAGTGATGGGTTGACCTTATACACTAACAATGGATTGAAAAAATATTTTAACGATATGGACATCCCTCAAGAAAGTAAAAATGGTTTGCTGAAAAAAATCAAAAAAAATTATGAAAATCTTGCAATAAATATAATGAGAAGAGAAAATGAGGCAAATGTCAAAGGAACGCCATTTGGCATATATGAGATGGAAACACTTCATCGCGAGTTTGAGAAAAATAATGGCAAGACGATATTAGAAAGCACTCAAGATGAACTAAGTAAGCAAATAATTTCAGAAAATATTGACAAGTTAAGTGAAATTGGGGTAGAGATTAAAGATGATATAATTCCAAAGGTTTCTGAAATCATGAATGCTTACAACCTTACTCAAAACTCAAGTATTGATGCACAGCCAGACCAAATTGACATAATGGCGAGCCAAAGCATAGAAAACCCAGCCATAAAAGATTCTGTTGTAAAATCAGTAGAAAATAATGTTAAAGGGCAAGACACGAGCAAGGGTGAATTTGACCATCGTTTATCTGAAATTGCAGGGTCTAGGAATCATCTTAGACTTAAAAAAATATCCAAAGAATTTGAAAGTAATATAAATAGAATTATGATGCCCAGAGAAACATTGGCAAGGTTTAAAAGCTGTTTGTCTAATTCTGTTGTTGCTAAGACGAATATGGAAACTTTAGCTAGTACAAGCGCACAGTGCGCAGACAAACTTCTTACTGACTTAAGACAAGATATCCAAAGGACAAGTAGCTATCAACAACAGCTAGGACAAGGGTTAGCCTCTGTTCTCCCTTTTCACCTTCTTTTTGCCATAAGAGAGGAATATTTACATTTTGTAGAAAGGGATTTTATTCGTAGTCAAGAAGAGATTGGGGATGATATGGTTAAAATTATGCAGGATTTAAACACCGCAAGCAATGAATCTGATAAAGAAGCACGATTAGAGCTGATTCATAATCACGAACAGGGTGGAATAAGTTTTTCAACAGTACATCACTCTCAAGCAAATAGTTTTAAAAACTCTTTAGGTAAAGAAAAAATTGCGGAAGACCTTGCTGTTGCATCATATTTAGACAATGATAGAAGTGTTCAAGATGTACTCAGTGATGAAAAATACAAGATTGACAAAGAAAAGCTTCTTCATTTTGAAGAAGAAATACAGGCGAAAGCACAACAAGAAGAACGAAAGCTTTCAACTGCTGATTTAGATATACTCTCTGGTGGTCTTGATGATGTTGTTAATACAATCAAAGAACAAGACGAAGAAAATAAAAGCGACACTGCAAAGATTGTTGACTTATTTGACGATTATGAATCAGAAAAAAAGACAGAAAATCAAAAATCTTATGAAGAATTTGTTGGTGTAGAAAATATATTTGAAACAGAAAAGAAGGAAGTGAAAACACCCGTCTTCGATGATATCGAAAATAGCAGTAAAGCAAATTTACAAAAACAAGCGGATGAAAATGACTTTAAACAAACCTCAAAATATAACAGAGGAATGTTAGAATACGCTTTAAAACAAATTGATGCACAGCAAATGAGACTCACACTTAGTTCTTTTGATGAAAAAGAATATATATCAAAAGAAGAATATGCAAGACAAATAAATGATATGGAGAAAGATAAACAAATTATTCAAAATGAACTAATTCTTACATCTCTTGTTGAAATGGAAAAAAATACATTTGAGAACAACTTAACACAGCCAAAATCAAAAATTAGAGATGCAATTATCAAATTCAAGCAGGCAATACGAAAACCAAATCAAAAAAAAATAGAATATAATGGCAGTATGATTGATGCTGTTGCACTGTCAAAGACTGACAAAAAATCAATTATATCAGAAGCGATGGGTATGATGATTAAGAATAACAAAAGTATGAATAATACTTTCATTACGTTAAGAGATACCAACTCATTAAGCACTATTCATCAAAAAAATGAAAATGGTGTTGATGTTATTCAAACAGCAGTAGGAGACAAGGCTTATCTTCTTGATGTATATGAAAACAATAAAGAATTTTTACAAGACAAAACGAATGCACATGAAAAAGAAAAAGATATTGCTTATGATGCCATGAGAAGACTTACGGAAGAAACATCACTTGAGCAAAAAATTAATACATTTGATGGTTTTGCAGAAATGTTTAATGAAAAAGCTGGAAACTCAAAAAATCTTGAATTTGCCGATAGAGCAATTCAAGGTGCTCAAAAAAATGAACACATCTCATCAATAACAAATAAAATGGGGTTTTGATTATGGCAATAGACATATCTTATTATTTTCAGTGCGCATTAGATAGAAAAACAAATGAACTCTTTAGTAAATATTTTTCCAAAAACAATTTCAAATCACTTTACAGTGCTTCAAATTTTTTTTCGTCTTTAAAAGAGGAAGATTTAAGGTGGCTTAAAAATCCAAAATCTGTTTCATCTATTCTGCAAAAAAGTCCATTAGTTGCAGAGGCTTTAAAAAGTCAAGAATGCTCTCTGCAAACATTACTTGAAGAAGAAATATATCCAAGAATTGATGTCCAAGATTTGTTGTCTGATTTGAGCCCAAAAGTCACTGCTCACAATACCACCTTAGAATGTCCTTGTTGTGGAAAAAAAGAAGCTTTTATTGGGGGAAAAGGAAAAGGTCAAGTTATTATTTGCAACAGGCAGAATAAGTGTGGAGAAAAAACTACGTTTATAGACCATATTAAAAATAGAGAAGGGCTCTCTTTCTATCAGGCTGTGAATTTTATTGCCGATAATGCTGGTATTGACCTTCAATCGCTTAAGCAAAGTCGTGAGATTCAAAAAGGAGATAACAAAGAAAATAACTTTTTAAAAGAAAGAACATTCCACCAGAGAGAACAGAGGATAAAAGATTGGATAGAAGAAATTAACTTTGAGAGACTAGATGCCGACAAAAAATTTGTTTCAATCAATACGAGACAATATATAGATAAGTTTTCTAAATTAAATCTCAATAAAAAGCAAAAATATCAAGTCGTTTTATCATATATTCGTGATTTTGCAAGTTCAAATAGGGACAATAACTCTGTTTCTGATTTTTTTGCTACAAGAGGTCTTCCTATCCATTCTCTTACTATGGACGTTGGCTTTATCGCTAAAGATAAAATTCCAAAGCTTGTAAAAAATCTTGAGGAAATTTTCGGGAAAAACGAACTTATTAATCTATCAATACTAAGCAAAAATGGTTATTGGAAACATGGGGCTATAGATAAGGATACGGGCAAATTCAAATATTGCGATGCTATTTTATTTAATATGCATGACCCCTATAGTGATGTTCCAACAAATTTGGAATTTCGCTTTATTGGAGATGGTTCAAAAAATATTAAAAATAAGACTTCTGCAATCGAAAATAGTGATATTGTAAAGCCTAACTATTACGGAATGAATTATAATATAGATAGCCTAAAATCTAAATCTATTTGGTGGTTTCAGGAGGGTGCTATTGACGCTAAGACAATTACTGCACTTGGATACAATGCAATGTCTTTGATTGGAGTACATAAGCACTTTAGTGAAAAAATTGGTTATTTTCAAGGAAAAGTTGGGGTGATTTGCTTTGACCAAGACAAAGCAGGATATGACAATACTCAGAAATTCGCTGAAAAATTAATAATGGCTGGTGCTAAACAGGTTGTAGTTGCGACTTGGAATCAAAAATATGGAAAAGATGTTAACGACCTTCTAACTAGCGATAATCTTGATAAAATAAAATTCTCAAATCTCATAAGAAGCGAGGAAGTTTCAAATGGGTATAGAATACCAATATATTCATATTCTACTGTTACACAAGATATTGATACTGATTCTCTTGATTTAGCTTTAGGTAAGATATATGAAGCACAAAACAAATATAGTATTTCTGCAAAAACAGATAGTTCTCTTGAGATACAACAATCGAAACAAAAAGAAGTGCAAATAGAAGAAAAAATATCTGGAACATTAGGTCTTGAAAAATTCATTTCAAATTAGTAATAAAATATTTAAAAACTTGACAGATTTAAGGTAATGTGATATAATATAGTTATAAAGGAGTAGTTATGAGTTATGATAGAGCCCTTTCAAAAAGAGAGCTTTTTGAATTAATGGATAAAATTACGGAAAATTTTAATTATGAATTTAATAAAAAAAGGCAAAAACATAGAAGTAAGATAAGTAAAATTTGGAAATATTATTATCTTTTAGAGAATTCAAATGTTGTTAAAAATAAAGTTGTATTACTGAGCTCCGTTGCTAAGTTAATTATGCGTATTCTACTAAAGTATGGAGATAAAACACTTTAATAATGTTTGCTCAGTTAAAAGAAGAAAAAAATGTATTTATATCTGAAAGCTACATAGGAATTCACGCAGAAATGAGTTTTTTTGATGCTGATTTGGTAAGCTTTACTTTTCTACCTACTATTAAAACATCTGAAGCCTACGGTCTAAATAATGGGAATATTCCAAACTCTTTTAGAGGAGTTTGGTTTAATGGAAAAAACATTTTAGGCACATATGGTAAAATTGATATTTCATTAGAATTAATAAAAGCAGGGTATAATAATTTCATAATAGGCACCGACTATGATTATGAGGGAAATGCAATGGCAAAACTTCTTCAGTTATCTTTTATTAAAAATGGAATAGAACCTAATAGAATTTTCAGAGTTCCTTTGGAGTATGATGGGTATAATAGGGTTATTCCTTTTTGGGATAGTGACACACTCAAAGATTACTTGCAAGATAGATGGGAAGATGTTTCTTTTATGCGTCAAAGTCAAAAAGATATTGGGAAGAACGCTTCGATAGGAAGAAGAATTGCTTACATGCTTTCAGAATATCTTCATCCTCCTGACTTTGTTGAAAATAAAAATCCTAACGGAACCTCAACAATTACATATTTATTTAAAAAGGCAATAAATGAAAAATATTAAAAACTTATCTTTAGCAACACTTGTTTGCTTATCATCCTCGCTATTTGCTCATAACCTTAATTCTACCGAAGAATTTGTTAACAATGTTTTAAAAACTAATACAACAATCAAACGAGTGTTAAGCGTAGAACAAGTTGGTTCTCTCTCTATAGATAAAAATTGGAAAAAGAATGTTGTAAAAATTGACATTCTTACGACACAAAATGAGAAACAAGAGCATTTTATTCCTATTTTGACAAATGGCAAATTTTTTACAGAAGTCATGTATTATAAAAATGCAAAGCCTGTTGATGTTTCTATTTCAAAGAAGATTGCTAAACTTTACACATCTAACCATTTGATATACTCGCCAAAAAATTCGGCAGGCATAAAAAACAAGGTTGTTATATTTTCTGATTTTGAGTGCCCCTTTTGTAATAAAAATGCATCTAAAAAAATTGCTAATTTAATTAAAAAAGGAGACACTAAAATTTATTATTATGATTTTCCTCTTGAAACCATCCATCCTAACTCAAGAGATATTGCTCTCACCGTCATCACTGCTGGGCTCAAATATCCAGATAAAAAATTAGAAATTATTAACACTTTATATAAAAACAAATCCTTTCAATGGACTCCAAACGAGCGAAGTATCGGGTTAGATAATATTATCCAAAAATATAATAAAATTTTTCCAAACATGGGCATTTCTGTCAATGATATTAAAAAATATCATGCTAAAAAAAGGTTGCATGATGACCAGATTATTGCTACTGAAGTAGGCGTAAATTCAACACCTACAATATTCAAAAATGGTAAACTTGTTATGAATTCAGGAGGAGGAGAATAAAAAGATGGAAAATAATTTACAAGACATTTTGGATGAAATAGAGGGTTGGATTGAATTTTCTAATAATCAAAAAAAAGAAAATAAAATTGTTAAGATTGTAAATGGAGATAGTTCGTTTAATCTTGAACTTTATATTGATAATTCTAATTTTCAATATAAAAACAACTTAGATAGTTCGTTCGATATTGAAAAAACTATCGATGAATTGGAAAAATATATTACTAATGTTGAGTATTCTGATATTGAAAATATTTCAGAAAAACAAAGAGTTCTAATTGAAGAGCTTGGAAACAATACGCCACTAGAGGTTTATTTAAAAGCTTAAAATGTATATAAAAGATAAAATTATTAAAAAACTGTTTCCAACAAAAGCGGATGTAGACAACAATAA
>JALUBM010000170.1 GCA_027044845.1 Sulfurimonas sp. | reverse complement strand
GAAAAAAAAGAAAGTAAAAAACCCCCTCAAAATGGTGAAGAGGTGATCTCTACTACACCTGTGTGTAAGCCCAAAAATACAAAAAATTTATTCAGGGTAGAGGCATGAGGTATGAACGAACTTATCCTTGAAAAGAAGTTATATAAAAGAAAATGTAACAAAACAAAAAACAAAACTGCATAGGAGAGTAATTTTTTTTTCATATCAACATCATTTATCTAGATTTAAAAGAACGAAATCTAAATCATAACGTAAGAAATCGTACAAAAAAATGCACATTTTATGGTAAAATTCCACCTCTTCGTATTTTTTTAAACACTCTTTCAGAGAAGAAACGAAGTGTACTAAGTGTCGTTCTAAAAAGTCCTTTTGTGCCATTAGTATTTTTTTAATTTTATTTTCCGAATCATCTTTGCCGAAGTTTTCTACTAAAAGATTGGTGAGGTAGTACATAAACTCCAACTCTATTTCCAATGAGTCAGGAAGTTCGTTTGGTTGTAAATATAAACCGAAGTTTTTATAGAATCCTTTGCATTCTAACAATAATTTTGACATAGACATTTTGTTTTTCAAATACTCACCCTCTCTTAAATGACATCCCTTGCCTCCAAAAACGACGTCAAAATAAGTTGTGTAAATAACTTGGAGATTGTCTAAAGGGGGAAGCCCTTCTAAGAATGATAGGGCATCCCCTTTGATGACCTTTTTTAGCTGTGGATTTTTTAATGAATTATATACTTCTTTGTTGGGATAAGAGAAGCCATCTTTAAAGAACTCATAAAACAATACCCTAAGTTTATTCTCTTCTAAAAAGTTTTTTAAATATCTTTCGTTTCTTAGTGTAACTACTTTGCCGTTCATTGGACTTCAACCTTAAACCAGTTGGATACAGATTTCATCATGGCTCTTTCATGATCAGAGCCATTCCATACAGCAATTGCCATATAATATTTGTTACCGCTTTTGAAAACAACACTCTTGTTGTCTTTAAGAGGTTTATAGAATTCTACATACCATCTACCGTTTCTCCATACGGCATCCTGATGTAGATTTGGATCTTTTTCCTCCGTTAATGTTCCTATACCACCGGCTATCAAGTTAGCGGCTGAATGATTTTTCATATTTGCTCTCCAGTGCCAAATGTTAACCTCGTTGCCAACCTGTCCCATACATATATTAGGTGCGTATCCCTTTACCTTTTTGATTGGAAAACTCACAGCACATCCATCGTAAAATTGATCTGCTCCGTTAATTTGGTCGTTCTTTGTAGGATCAAACCATACAAGCCTTATGTACATATAGCCACCAGAAATTACAGCTTGAACTTTAACCTTTTTTATTGAGTACATTTGTATATTTAGTGGAACGGTCATGTAAGGTACCTTGTTCCATACTTTAGAAGTTGGGGTTATGTGTCCTTTATAATTCAACTTTTCCACCTTTAAAAATGGCATCAAATCTGCAAAGGAACTTGCAGAAATTCCAACTGTGAATATTAAGGTAATAATCAAAATCATATACTTTTTTATATCAATCTTCTTTTCTCTCATCTCCCCCTCCTTTTTCCATTATTTTGGGGCCTCTGGCAATTCAGGCTGAGAGATAAACTTATCCATTTCTTTAATCTCCTCTTTTGTTAAGTGTAGCATCCCTTTTCTCTGATACAATTGGCCATATGCTATGCCTTTTGAGTGGATAAGTTGGAAATAATCTCTTTGTGTACCAGTCAGTATCTCGATAAGCTCAGATTTCTCACCCTTTCTATATTTTTCCATTTCTCTTTCCAAAACATCCAATGCGTGCTTTACGGCTTCAACTCCTCCAAATAATGAACCTAAGTATTCAATTGGTATTCTACGTTCTTTTGAAAGTGAACCATCTTCCTTTATTTTGTATGGGCTTAAAGGAGGAATGTAAAATACGTTTGGTTTGGTGCCATATTCTGGATGGAGTGGTAATGCGACTTTGTATTTGTTTACAAGTTTGTAAATGCTCCCATTTTTGTCGTGTACATCTCCGACTATCATGGCCCTTCCAGGGCACTGCATAGCGCAAGCTGGCGGAACCCCTTTTTCTACTCTTGGGAAGCAGAATATACATTTTTCTGATTTGTATCTTAGTTGATTGAAGTATATTTTTCCATACGGACACTCTGCAACACAGAATCTGTATCCGTCACATCTGGTTTGGTCAATCAAAACTATACCGTCTTCTTCTCTTTTGTATATGGCATGTCGTGGGCAAGATGCAACACAGGCTGGATCTGTGCAGTGATTGCATAATCTAGGCAAGTAAAAATAGTAGTTGTCATCAGGTGTATCACCTTCACCCACATCCTCGTCCCAGTTTGCTCCCCAATCCAGGTATAATCCCTCAGGTGGTACTGTTACTTTGCCTGCTTCTTTATCAAAAAGTTTGCCTTCAAACAGGCCTTTTCTGTAATCGTACGTTGGTGCTCCGCCGTAAGCTTCTGCATCGGGTATTGTTCCTTCCTTTAATCCAGGATCTACTTCACCAAGAGGTGGTTTTCTTTTGTCTCCTTTATAATTTGGTTTCCATCCACCTCCATGTTTCTCCCAATCTTTTGGGTATCCTCTACCAGGTCTTGTTTCTACGTTTCTCCAGTACATGTGTTCCTGGCCTTCGTTGTTTGTCCATAATACTTTGCAGGCAACGGTACATGTTTGGCAGCCTATGCATTTATTTAAATCTATAACCATTCCGTACTGTCCCATTGTTTACCTCCGTAAACAAGTTTTAAACATCGTATTTCTCAATCTGAACCATGGTATCTTTTTGTACGCCCGTTGGACCCCAATAATTGAGCTTAAAATGTAACTGCCCGTATCCACCAGCTAATTGTGTTGGTTTTATTCTAATTGGAGCTACACTCTGGAACCCACCTTTTAGAAGATCCATATAGGTTTCCCATCCATGATTCATGAGTACTTGACCTGGTTTTAATCTACCAGTTATATAAGCCTTTGCTACAAAGGAGCCGTTTTCATTGTAAACACGTATCCAGTCATTGTCTTTGATATTTCTTTCCTCTGCATCTTTTGGATTAATGCATACAACAGGTCTAAATCTCTGCAACCTCAACATTGTAGGTGCATCTCTCCAAGTAGAGTGAATTGACCATCTACCATGCGGTGTTACAAATCTTAAAGGATACTTATCTTCATATTCGCTGAGTGGAGGTCTGTAAATAGGTAACTCTTCTCCCATTTCCAAGAACCATTCATGGTCAATATAAAATTGTTGCCTTCCAACTAATGTGGGATAGGGTTTCTTTCCTTCTGTCATTTTTGTAAATGCCGTGTATGGGACGCCCTTCTTCAAATAGCCTGTCCAGTGGTGGCCAGAGGTTTTAAATCTTTGAGGTCGAATAATGGTATCATTGTAAGATATACCTTTGGTTTGAGGGGCATGTTTTAGTATTACCTCTATAGCTTTTCTATCATCAGAAATTTTACCCTTGTTTGTGAATATCTCATGAGTTTTTCTTAGGTCTCTATATATGCCAAATTCTTCGTCTCTCATAGGTCCAAGACCCATTTCTTTTGCCTTTTCGGAGACTTTTCTTGCTAAAAATTCCCAGATTTTCCAATCTGTTTTGGACTCATAGAGAGGTGGTATAGCAGGACTAAAAGGAATTAAGAAGCTTGTTAGATCCGTGCAATTTATATCCCATTTTTCGTAATGAGTTGCAGCTGGCAATACCAGATCTGCGTTCAAGGCGGTTGTATCCATCCTAAAATTCATATCAACGATAAAATCCAACTTGTTCCATAGGGTATCCTTAACGTAGCTGAATCCCTTTGCTTGATTTAGGTAATTGGCTCTCCAAATTATCATCATTTTCGGATCTTTTGCTGGTTTTCCTGTTTTTACATAGTTTTCGTCAACAGAGCCTCTTGGGTAAAGTCTTTGCCATGTGTTGTCTCCGTTTTCCCATCTTTTAACACTTTCATATATGTACTCTCTGATACTTCTTGGTATTTTTTCTTTGGATAATTGATCTTGTGGCATTTCAGGCACTTCAGCATGTACATAGGACCAAAGTGTTGTATTTTGGAATCTTTGGTGTTTCGGTCCTTTTAATTCTTCCGGCATACCCTCCTTGGCCAATAAATAGAAGAATCCAGGTGCAGGCCAGATTTTCTCTTGTCCTACATAGTGGGCAAACCCGCCGCCGTTTTTGCCTATGGCTCCCAAGAGTGAGAGCATTAAAATGATGCCTCGGTTGTTTAAATCATTGTTGAACCATTGATTTATTCCGTTACCGTGGATGACCATTACTTTTCCACCTGTTTCCCTTGCTGTTTTACCAACATCTAAAGCAAAATCTCTTATAACCTTTCTATTCACTCCTGTGATTTTTTCTGCGTACTCTGGAGTGTATTCCTCTAATCTTTCTTTGAGTATTTGGAATACGGGTTTTACTGTTGCTTCACTGCCATCTTTCAATTTAACAGTAAACTCGCCTTCCAATGCGGGATTTACACCGTTTAATCTTAAAGTTTTTTTGTTTACTTTTACAATCTTGTCTTTATTTAAATCGTAGTGATAAAAGACTTTATCGCTTCCACCTTCTTTCAAATCAGACTCTCTTAAGAATCTCCTTGTTTTAGTGTTTACAAGAATAGGGAGATCTGTCTGTTCTTTTATATATTCTTTGTCATATAATTTATGTTTGATTATCTCATGGATGACGGCCAATATCATAGCCATGTCGGTGCCAGGTTTGATGGAGATAAATAGATCTGCCTGCCTGGCTGTGGGGTTGTAATCAGGGAAGATGGCTGCTACCTTTGCTCCTCTGTATTTTGCCTCCCAAACGTAATGAGCATCGGGAATTCTGGTTACAGATACGTTAGATCCCCACAGAATTATATACTTGGCGTTAATCCAGTCCGCCGATTCAGGCACATCTGTTTGTATACCAAATGTTATTGGTGATCCGGGGGGTAGGTCGCTATACCAATCATAGAAACTCATCAAGACTCCACCTGTTATATGGGCAAACCTGGCTCCACTGACAAAAGAGATCAGTGACATGGCTGGAATAACTGTAAAGTAGAAAATAGAATCAAAACCGTGCTTTTTAATGTTCTCTATGAGTTTTTCAGCAAATATATCACCAGCTTCTTCCCATGATATTCTTTTCCATTTTCCTTCCCCTCTTTTTCCGACCCTCAATAGTGGATATTTGATTCTCCTATCCCCATAAATATATTCGACAGAGTAACATGCGCCTTTGTTACATCCACGCGGGTTGTAATCTGGCATACCCTTTTGTACACGTTCATAGTCCGCAGCTTGTTCCTCTCTTATGATTATTCCATCTTTACTGTAAACCAACCAGGAACACGAACCTGTACAGTTGACACTGTGTGTGCTTCTTGCTACATGGTCCCACTCCCACTGATTCCTGTAGAAGTCTTCCCATCCTCTGTAAGGATATTTAAAAGGGTTTTCAACTACCTGTAATTTTGTGAGTTTAGCCCCAAAGCTTACCCCTCCGAACAAACCTGCGGCTAAAGAAGTGGCTCCGATCATTTTTAGGAAGTTTCTTCTGGTAAAACCCTTCCCCTTTCCGTTTAGAACCTTTTGCTCTTCTTTACTACCCGCCATACCATCCTCCACACAATCTAAAAATCAAATCTGTTAAACATCTACGCCGATACACCTACATTATCTTTTTAAAAATTGTAAGGAAAAATAAATAAATGTCAATAATAATTT
>JALUBM010000169.1 GCA_027044845.1 Sulfurimonas sp. | reverse complement strand
AATCAAAAAGTTTTCGCTCTGTGTCATCAAGACGTACTCTAAAGTTTGAGCCAAAGACATAGTCTAATTTTCTCTGTATAATGATAGACAAATCACCATCAGCTTCTAAAAACTGCTGGTTTGCCTTTTTGTCTTCATACATAACTTTTATTTTTTCATAGCGTTTTGTTTTTGCACTTAAACCAGGAAAATAGGCAGTGGTCTCTACAGGTTCAATAGTTCCTTCTCGTTTAATAATTCTTGGATTAATAAGTTCCAAAAATTCTCCATCATCTTTTTTTATCACGATAACGGCATAAGGCGAGCCTATCTGAAAAGCAGCAAGAGCATTAATACTATTTGCTTCTATCGTATCTTTTAAATCTTCTATTAAATCAAAAAGTTCTTGATTGAAATGTCTGACATTACCGCCAAATTCCAAACTCGGTGTTGTTGGGTATTTTATAATTTCTTTAACCATTCATTGACTCCTTTATTCTATATCTACACCATCCCAAAATTCATTATAGTCAAGATTGGTAAGAGCATTTTCATCTGCAATATTTTTTTCCAAGAGCTTTTTTTGTTGCTCTTGAAAATAGAGTTCAAGCGCCTCATTTATCAGCGTACTTGCATCTTTTTTGAGTATTTGGGTAAATGTCTCTAAATTTTGTAAATTGTATTCGTTTATTGCAATCGGCATAAAATCTTTTAACCTCAATTCGTTCAATATTTATGCAGTATAAATAAGCTTTTCATTAATGGTATTTCCGTTAAGCTCAACATAACGCATCGGGTACATATCTAAATCAAGAGGACGTATAAAACCACGTGTAACGATGACTTTTGTTCCTTGTATTTGGGTTACAGAATCAATATGCTTATGTCCAGAGAGTGTTAAAAGCAGATTGTTGTATTTAAAAAGTCTCTGTTGAGCTTCTTTTGTATTGTTAAGAACATATTTATGAATATCTTTTTCTTCAGTACCACCCCAGTAGTTTGTATAAGGATGATGATTAAGGATAAGTGTAGGTTTGTTTTGCTCTAAAACTTCTTGTGCAAAATCCATTGTCTCCTGTGTGTAAGCACCGTTATTTTGATTTTCTATACAACTGTCAAGCCCTAAAATATTATAGCCCTTTGCTTGGAGAAGCCAATCTTTGCCTCTTACATGTAAAGCCTTAGAACTACAGAACATATTTTGAAATTCTTTAAGATTAATCTGGTTATCGCCTTTTGGAGACGATTCTTTGTTTCCTCTTATCGTATAATATGGACAGTATAAGCTATCTGCAATTGCTTTGAATTTAAGGGCATCACTCTCTTTTGGAGCATTGTTATTAAAATTGTCACCGCCAAAGAGTACAAAATCCAAATCTTTATAATTGTTGTTGATAAATTCAGCCATAAGTTGCATCGCTTCGACGGTGTCGTTATTGCTTAAGTCCATATGTGAATCTGTTACATGTATGAACTTTAATGTCTCTTTTTTATTGTCTGCCGCCGTTGCGAGCAGAGGCATAGAACTCAGTGCTACCGCACTCTTTAAAAAGTTTCTTCTTGTTAATTTTGACATGTGTTTTCCTTTCTTTCGTATGATTTTATCTTATAAAAGTAATATTCGTGATAAACATTAAAACTTTTTAAGTAATTTAAGGATTTTTATGGATAAAGTTGCATTAAGAAACATTTGTTATGGTCAAGCACTTATCAAAGAAGAGTAAGTGCATTTTGCACATCATCTTTTGTGATGTTCTTTCTGCCTTTGCCAAAATGTGCTTTATGTTTTAGCTTGCCGAAGTAAGAGGTGCTACCGCCTAGTTTTACATGTAAAACGAGTGCCATGGCAGTTATGGGGTGTCCAGCATTAGGGCTTTCGTGCTTTTTTCCATCTTCATAAAAGGCAAAAATATTTTTCTCTTTTGCCAAGAGCATAATGAGGAGTGCCGTCAGACGCGAGGGGATGAAGTTCGCTATATCATCAAGTTTTGCAGCACATTTGCCAAATTTTTCATATTTTTTATTTCTGTAGCCAACCATTGAATCCATAGTGTTGATGGCTTTATAAATAATAATCCCTGGCAGATTAAAAAGCAATAGGTAAAAGAGTGGGGCAATCACGCCGTCACTTAAATTCTCCGCATAAGTTTCTATGGCAGCTTTGTAAATATCACTCTCACTCATATCTTTTGTGTCCCTTGATACAAGCATAGAAATAGCCTCTTTTTTGTTCCTTACATGTAAGATGTCTGCAACAGAATCACGCAGCATCTTATGGGCTATAAACATAGAAGCGATCAAAGAACTGAAAAGAATATTTAAAAAAGGATCAAAAAATTCTAAGGAGAGATAAAGAGCAATACTCAAAAATTCTACAACACCTAAAACGAACACTACAAGTAAACAGCCACGTATTATAGAATGGTTATAAAACTTTTTCTCAAAAAAGCTTATCAATTCACCCATAATAATAACAGGATGTTTTATAAAAGAAAACTCACCGAATTTTCTGTCTATAAGGTAGGCAAAAAAAGCGATAAAAAGGTTACCCACTAAAGTGCCTTTTCAATGGCATCTATATTTACATGTAATGCTATATGCTCGGCAAATTCAGCAATGGCTTTTTGTTTGAATTGTGTAAAATTATAGCCTGTATAGCTTTTATTAATTGCATGAAAAATTTTATAACGGAGTGCATCACATTCAAAAATACCGTGAATAAAGGTGCCATAAAGATTTTTTTTCTTTTTGGAGCGTTTTTTTGTAACAGCATTATGGATTTCATATCCTCTAACCATTACGCCTTGCTGATTATACCAGCCTTTTTGCACAATTTTTTCTTTTTGAAAATGAACATTACCCTTAAATCTTTCAAACCCCTTGACATTTTTTTTTGAAGATTCTATTTGATTTTCATCAATGATATTTTCAAAAAGCATTTCATATCCACCGCAAATAGCGATAATATTTTTACTTTTATCTTGTATAACAGCTTCAAATCCATGTTTTTTTAGCCAAAAAAAGTTGTCAATAACTCGTTTAGTGCCAGGAATAATGACGAGATCACAGCTTTTTGCTTCACTTGGTGTCGTAATGAATCTGAGTTCTATCTCTTCATCAATAACCAATGGTTCAAAGTCGGTAAAGTTGCTGATGTGAGGCAATTTTATTACGCCTACTTGAATAAGTGCTTTTGTTGTCTCTTGTGTGTAGCCCATCATTGAAGCGGAATCTTCAAAGCCAAGGTTAAAAGGTTTGAATGGTACAACCCCTAAAACTTTTATGCCAAAATCTTGCTCAATTATTCTGACACCCTCATCAAAAAGAGACATATCACCTTGAAATTTATTGACGATAACACCTATAACGTTTTGACGAAGTTTGTGCGGTAGAAGGTTGTAAACACCGTAGATAGAGGCAAAAACACCGCCTCTTTGAATATCTGCAACTAACACGATTTTTGTATTAAACTCCTCAGCAATATAAATGTTAGAGAGGTCTTTGTCCATGAGATTGAGTTCAACTGGACTACCTGCCCCTTCGGCAATAATACATTCATATTCCTTTTGAAGTGTTTTAAATGCCTCTTTTACAATGGGTTTGAGCCGTTTCATGTCACGGTAATATGCCCAAATATTTGTATTGCCTACGCTTTTTCCGTTAATGATAAGATGGGCTTTGCTCGTTCCGCCTGATTTTAAAAGTATGGGATTGAAAAGGGGCGTTGTCTTCAGTCCTATCGCTTGGGCGGTGAAGGCTTGCGGAATGGCTATTTCCCCGCTATTAATATCTGTAACGAGAGAATTGTTTGAGACATTTTGTGCCTTAAAAGGGGCAACACAAATACCTCTTTTATGCAACAAGTAGGTTAGTGCAAATGAGAGTGTAGATTTACCAGCATCGCTACTTGTACCGAAAATGCTTAGGGAGTGCATTTTTTATTTGTTCCACAATGTTTTGAGGGTGTTAAGCTTTTGTAAGAATTTATTTACATTGACATAGCCATTGATGATAAGTAGCGTTTTTTGTGTTTGTGGGTCAATAAAAAAAGTGCGAGGGCTAAAGGGTGTCTGAAATATTTGGGCAGGGTAGTCATCTTCATCAAAGTCTTTATAAACAAGGACTGTAATAGCTTCTTTGAGGAGTCGTTTATGGACTTTAGAATTTGTTAGTGTTTTGTCTTCAAGGCGGTCACACCATGGACATTCAGGTTTTGTGACAATGAGCATAAGGGGTTGATGCTCTTCTTTTGCCTTGGAAAGAGCAGTATAATAGTTTCGTTCAAAGCCCATCTTATGGGCATATTCGTCTAGGTCGGCTCGTCCAAAGAGACTGAGGACTACAAGGAATAGGCTGAGTAGAATTTTCATGGGGTATCTCCTAAAAAGTTGGTAAATGCTTTTTCAAGCTCTGCATGTGAATCTTTGTCCTTTACGGCAAAGCGAAGCCATTCATCGCTTAGGTAGTCAAAACTACCACAGGTTCTTGTGAGTATTTTATGTTGCAGCAGATGTGAAAAAATTGCTTGAGCTTGTGAGGATTGCGTAAGTATAAAGTTCGCATCACTTTGCACAATCTGCTCAAAAAGCCGAGAATTTTTTAAAATAGTGAGTAACTCTTGTTTTTGTAGCGTATGGAGTGATCTACTTTTGGTTTTAAATACTTCATCTTTAAGGTGTTCTTGTAAAAACATCGCATCAAGCGAAGAGATGTTCCATAAAGGTATTTTAAGATTTTTAATATTTTTTTTGTGAGAGAAAATAGCACCAATCCTTACCCCTGCACAACTATAAAACTTTGAAAACGATTGAATAATATAGAGTTTTTTATAGTTGTTTATCATTGAACGAAGAGAGGGATGCCCTTCAAACTCCAAAAAACTTTCATCTAAAATAATCGTACATTTTTGCTTTGTCCAATACAAAAACAGCTCTTGAAGTTCGTAAAAACTGCCCTCGGGTGTGGAAGGGTTTACAAAAATTACAATAGAATTCTTCATCACTTCAGTTTCTATGTTTTCAATGCGGTTAATTTTGTAAATATCTTTTTTACTCTGCAGTGCCGCTTTTTCATACTCTGCATATAAAGGGGCATAGAGCGTGATTTTTTTTTGCTTGAGCATATTAAGAAGAGCATAAATTCCAGCAGTTGCTCCGTTAAAGAGTGCAATTTGTGACTTTTTCACTGCATACTTTTGTTCAATAATTTTTTTAAGTGTTGTGTAACTACTGTCTGCATACTTTGTAATCGTTGCATTCGTTACATGGAAGGTGCTTTGTGGTTGATAAAGATTAATATTTGATGAAAAATCTATAATTTCATCGCTGTTGCATCCGAGTTGTTTTGCATACTTGTATATATTTGCACCGTGTTTCATAAGTAGATTTTACCAAAAAATTGCTAATTCTTTGGCACGTTTAGTTGTTTTGTCATGATTAATACGCAATAGGGCATAAAATTTTGCTGCAATTTTAAGCTGTTTTTGCAACTCTTCGTATGATATTTTCTTCTTTGCTTTTTGGTTGTACGTTTGTAAAAAGCTCTTTACATGTGAAGATCTGTTGTGCGGGTTAAAAGAGAGCAGTGCTACGGCAATATCAAAACTAAATTCACCTAAACCACCATCTATAAAATCAAATACTGCTATTTTATTTTTTTCAAAAAGGGTGTTGTCTTTGAACATATCGCCGTGAATAAACCCCTCTTGTCTTTGATACAGTTTTTTTAAGGAACACTATTTTTTATAATAAACATTTTTTTGTTTTTTTTTA
>JALUBM010000168.1 GCA_027044845.1 Sulfurimonas sp. | reverse complement strand
TTTAGAGGTCTATTTAGCTACGACCACTCTCGTTTTGTTTGCACCTGCAGCTAATACAAATATGTATCTTCATTCTACTACACAAGAAGCTATAAAAAATCTAAACTGCATTGAAGCAAATAGCGGAGAGCTTGCCTGTGGAGATATAGGAATCGGTAAAATGGCAGAGCCAGAAGAAATTTTTTTAAGAGCTTTAAACTGAGTTAAATTTTGCATTGCACTCCCCAAACATCACTTTTATAGTAAAGATTTTTCAAAATAAACCAAAGCTCTCGAAAGAGGCTCATGACTTTCTTCGTCAAACTTTAAACACACAAAGCTGACTATCAAGGTTGTAAGAAGTCGATTTCACTGTATCAGATATTTTTATTACATTCTCTACACTTTGTAAATTTTTATTTGATAATTCATTAATCTTTTCAATCTCTGAAATTATTTTAATAATATCTTCTGCTAATTTATTTGAAACATCTGCAGAGAGTTCAGATGCTGATACTGCTGATTGTATAATTTCAAAGACCTCATTTGTACTTTCATTCGTTTGAATAGTTGTTGTTACCAATTTTTCGTAATCTTCTTTCTTTTGTTTCATTTCCACCGATATATTGAAAATTGCTTCAACAAAAACGGATATGACTGCATTGACCTCACTTAAAGAAGTTTGTGTTTTTTCTGCAAGTTTTCTTACTTCATCTGCAACAACAGCAAATCCTCTGCCATGTTCACCTGCTCTTGCCGCCTCAATGGCAGCATTTAAAGCAAGTAAATTGGTCTGGTCTGCTATGTCATTTATAGAACCAATCACAGCGTGCATATTTTCTATTTCTGCACTTAAAGAGTCTAATTTGTCAACAATGGCTATCTCTTTTTCCATACCTCGTTCTACAATATTTTTCATATTAAGGTTGTCGTTAGTAACCGTTTCTAGTGAATCTTGTGCTTTTAATATATTCTCTTTTGTTGCTATGGCATCATCTGAACTCGATTGTAAAATATCTTTCACATTATTGCTAGAATGCACACTAAAATCAATAGCTTTTGCCATTTGTGAGATTTGATTTTGCATTTGAGATGTTGTTTCTAGCAATGCATCTACTTGCATAGAATTTCCAGAACTACTCTCCTTTATATTCAAAATCAAATCTCTAATATGAGCTACAAATTCATTAAAACTTTGAGAAATTTTACCAAGTTCATCATAATCATAAATTTGTATCTTTTTTCTCAAATCATTATTATCTTGGAGTAGTATATCTGCAATAACTATTGCAGGGTGTAGTGCTTTTTTAATGAGATAGACTAAAACCAATATAAATAATAAAAGAGCTGGAAAAATAGTCGTAGATATTGTTGCAAGTATTTTACCCGTTAGTGCATTGATGGATGAAGCATCAAAGATAGCAACCACTCTCCCACCATTTGCAATTTTTAATTTTTGTGATACCACTAAATAATTTGCTTTTATCAGAGTGTCTTTCTTCATTGATTTACCTAACGATATAAGCTTATCTACTGTAGTTTGATCTATATTTTTAGATGTTACAAATCTATAGCTTATCCGTTTAGGTGGTTGTTTGGCAGCAAAAAGTGATTTAGGTATTGTATTGCTCATTCCGTCAATATCAACAACTAAAGCACCTGAAGAGTTAACAATAGCCCTCACATCTTTAGATTTTAATTTCATAAGATTAGCACCAGAAACTGCCATTTCACTTAAAGGGACTAAAGCCGCAAATGCAGCTTTAGCGGTATTTATTATACCTTTAGTTTCCGATTTATATTTTTCAATATATACAACTCTTCCTACCCATATCCCAAAAAATATGGAAAAAATCACAACAGGAATGGTAACTTTATAAACTAACGATATATTTTTTATTGATCTAACGTAGCCCATATTGTAACCTTTGTTAAAATTTATTTTTGTGTAGCACACTGTCCATTTACACAGAATGCTCCATATCCTGTATGACATTTACGACAATCATTTGGATTAAGACCACTACCAGGTTTACCTGCTGCATCTTGCCCACTTTCTGTATATATGCTATATAATGGTTTATTGCCCTTATATGTAGTCACAAAAAGGACTTTTAAGTCTTTGAGATGAAGTATCATAGTTGCACCATCTGGAAATTTACCATTTCTCTTAGCATAAGGCTCTTTGGCACTTTTATTGACAAGTATTTCTACAGCACCTGGCCCACCTGGTTTTACCGCACAATATGTTGCAACCGTCTCTTGATAAATTGCTGGTAGGGATGATACATCTGCATTACAATCTGGTAATGCTCCTATTGTAGCTAAGGGAGTTTTAACACTCTCATAACTTTTCCAATGAGTTGGATAAGCTGATTCACTCCCTGCAAAAGCAGACAAGGTTAATGCGATTAGAAGAACAATTTTTCTTAACATTTTAACTCCTTATAATAATATTTAAGTATTCTATCTACCTAACTTAATATTAAGCTTAAATTATTTTCTAAAAGATGCATGGTTTTCTTTTGTCATAGAGTCTAAAAGTTTAAATAAGACATTACTTGCTTCTTCCATTTTTTTGAATTTCTCAAGGAGAAGTGAAGATTTACTTGAATCATACTCATCTTTAGCCATATCTGCCGCTTCAATTGCTTCTTTATGAACAATACTATGCTCTTTTTCTATTTTTATATAAGATGGTGCTTTTCCAAATCGTGCTTTTCCTTCACTATGATACCAGTTACCAAGTCTACAATTAGTAGCATCTGGTATATCTTGAGAACCTTTATGAGACATAACTCTTCCAAAAATATTTGACTTAAACAATATGTGATCTATTTTGACTAAAATAACCATAATAATATCTTTTAAATCTTCTGCATCCACTTTCATAATGTTTGCACTTGTATTGAAATCATCAAGCCGTTCTTTGAATGATTCAATTTTTTGAGTAGAATCACTTGCTATTGTATTCATAGTTTGAGCAGATTGTGCTATAGAATCTGTCTCTTGTGTAAGCGTTTGAATTGAGATACCTATCTCCGCAGTAGCTTTTTGTGTTCGCTCTGCAAGTTTTCGCACTTCATCTGCCACCACCGCAAAACCACGACCATGTTCACCTGCACGAGCTGCTTCAATGGCAGCATTGAGTGAAAGCAAATTTGTCTGTTCTGCAATATCTTTAATAAGATTGACAATTTGTCCAATCTCACCCGTTCTTTCCTGCAATGAATCAACTGCTATATTATTCTCTTCAATATGCTGTAAAAGACTCATTAGCTCACTAATAACAATCTCTGCTTCTTTAATACTCTTATTTGAATCATCAGCAGTAGTTTCGGCTTTATTGGCTGTTTCATTCAATTTTTCAACACTATTTGCAAGTTGTGTTTGTATCTGAGAAAAGCTTTGTACTAATGGTGCACCAGTTTTCCCTAGTTCTCCTGCAAAGTTTTTCTCTTCTTGTGTTTTAAATTCCACTTCCATAGCATCAATAGCTTTGTTTATTTTATCAGCCGTTATCTTAAATGTATGATTAAGTCCCAATGCATTTATTCTTCTAAAATATTTATTTTTAGCGGCATATTCTATAGCAGTATTTACTTCACGCAAGAATATTTCAAACTGATCTAAAAGGTTATTTGCTTCCCAATTCAGTTCTTTTAAGACACCCTGCTCACTTATTTGTGTTGTTCGTGTTTCAAAATTTCCAGAGAGTGCCTCTTTGAAGATAGAGTTTACATGTGTTATAGAAGTGGTAATTTTTGCTATGTATCTGTAAATAAGTACTGCAAGCACTATATTTAAGACGTTAAACCCCAAAGTTATAAATTTCCAATGTGGAAAAAACCAGTTAATAGCAGCAGTAATCAAGATTGTTATTAAAATAATTATATTTACATAGTGAATTTTAGAAAGAGAGGATAAATTCTTCATAGCTCACTCCTTTGCTTTTAAGTAACTCATTCAAATGTTGTAAGGAAGCGTCCATTCCTCCACCTTTTTCAAGTGAAAGTAGATGTGAATAAAGTGGTCTTATAATTTCTAATGCACTTTTAGAGGGAACTCTTCGTACAGAGAAATACCCTATAATCTTATTATTCTTATCAAAAGAGGGGGTAACATTTGCAAAAACCCAATAGTAGGAGCCATCCTTTGCAAGATTTTTTACATAAGCATTTATCTCTTCTCCTGCTTGTATAGTGTCCCACAAGAGCTTAAAAATCGCTCTTGGCATATCAGGATGTCTTAAAATATTATGAGGAGATCCTAAAAGTTCTTTCTCTGTATAACCACTTATTTTGATAAAAATTTCATTCCCATAAGTAATTTTTCCTTTCGTATCAGTTTTTGAAACAATTACTTCATCTTTTAAAAAGTGTTTTTCATGATTTATAGGATGTGCTTTTGTTGGCATCATATTTTATCTCCTTTATATCTTATTCGTAACATCAGTATTCTCCAGTGGTGCAGGCAATGGTTTAGAAAAAAGATAGCCCTGTGCATACTCCACACCCATCTCTTTTAAACGCTGTGCAACCTCCTTTGTTTCAACAAATTCAGCAACATTTTGCATATTCATACCAGATGTAAAATTATGAATAGTCTTCGCAATATGCAATTTTCTTGGATTTGATGTAATCTCTTTTGTTATGGAAGCATCAATTTTCAAAATATCAACATCCAAATCTGACAAATAAGCAAAATTTGAGTATCCTGTACCAAAGTCGTCTATAAGAATTTTGGAGCCATAACTATGTGCTTTTTTAATAAAATCGCTAATTCGACTATCATCCACTATTACAAGTTCTGTTTCAAGCAGTTCAATATCTATTCTTTTTGCTATCTCTTTATCTGTATCAAAGAGTTCAAAAAGAGTATTAATTATATTTTTATTTATTATATCTTTCATAGAAAAGTTAATGGAAAATCTTTGTGCAGGATGCAGTTTTGCAACTCCCATGGTTTTTTTAATCATCACTTTCGTAATATCATAATAATAGTGCGTTTTACTTACTGTATCCAAAAAGAAGTAAGGGGAAAGCACCTCACCCGATGGTAAGATTAAGCGTACAAGTGCTTCGTACTTTTCAATTTGTAGTGTTTGTAGATTAGCTATACCTTGAAAATAAGGAACAATTCTATCTTCTTTAAGAGCAGATTTAACTATATTGACAATTTCAATATTTCTCTTCCACTCCTTTTTAACACTTAATTCTTCTTTATACTCTATTATGCGTCTGTTCATATCTTTTTTTACAGCTTTGAGTGCCAAATCTGCATTTTCAAGCAAAGGAGCAACACTGTTGATGGCAATGCTTACAGAAAGGTTAGTGAGAATATTATCTATTTTAAAATTCTGATTTCTAATAGCCTCTTCTAACTTTTCGCCAATTTTCATAAGTTCATCAATTGAACTATTTGTAAATAGTATCGCAAATTCATCTCCACCGACTCTGTATAATTTCACTCCACTCATTTTACTAAAATATTGATCTAAAAATTTTGTTAATTTTATAAGTACATGATTCCCAAAATTATTTCCATAAACATCATTAATTTCTTTAAATGCATCAATATTTAAAAGCATAATAATTGTATTACTTTTTAAGTCTGTTATATCTTGAATCAAAGAATTTCTGTTATAAAGTCCTGTCAAATCATCATGACTTAACGAATCCTCCATCCTTTGCAACATTATATTTATCTCATTATAAAGTATCCCAAATTCATTCTCTTTTTTTGTTTTTACTCTATTGCGTAAAAAATTTTCATCTTTAAT
>JALUBM010000167.1 GCA_027044845.1 Sulfurimonas sp. | reverse complement strand
TTCATGGTCTCTGGTATATGGTGTGTTACAACGATAACGGTAGTTTTTAGCTGCTCGTTTGCACCCTCTAAAAGATTCCATATCAATTGAGAAGAGTAATCATCAAGGTTTCCAGTAGGCTCATCCGCGAGTATAAGTATAGGATTATGAGCCAATGCTCTTGCCATTGCAACACGTTGTTGTTCCCCACCACTGAGTTCAAGTGGATATTTTCCAATTTGGTGTTTAAGTCTTACATGTTTAAGCAGAGAGTCAACTTGACTTTGAGTTACACTCTTTTCATAGCCATTTATAATCAAAGGTAGCATAATGTTTTTCTCAATCGTCCACTCTTTTACAAGTTTATAATCTTGAAAAACAATACCCAGATGTTTCCTTAAAAAATTAAGTTTTGAAGTTGCAACACCGCGAAGTTCAACTCCTCCGACGACTAAACTTCCTTCTATCGGTTGTAACGCCCCATAAAGAGATTTCAAAAGCGTAGATTTTCCACTTCCACTTGCACCAGTAATAAAGACAAAACTGCCCGAATCAATTGAAAAGTTTGCCTTATTTATAATCGTCTCATCTTTTGAATAAGCAAGAGAGAGATTTTCAGTGATTATGACTTTATCCATGGAGAACCCTATTAAGTTCTTTGTGGGCATTTAAATTACTACGTGATTTTAAAGGTAGTTCAGGATAGTATGTAACACCCTCTTCGTTAATAATCAGATACAGATGTTCAGGTCTGTCAAAACTGCCCATAGACAAACGCAGCATAACACCCTCTTTCGTTTTATAAACTCTCTCAAAATGTATAAAACCACCTTCAAATCGAAAAGTTTTATTATGCAATCCTATAATCTCTTCAAAATTCAGAGCAGGTTTAGAAAAAATAAAATCACCCGCTATTGCAAGTTCATCGGAATATTTATCATTTATCATTGTCACATCATAAATATTTTTTTCCATCTTTTTCCATCTGTCTTCATATTTTGAAGAAATTGCAATATCTCTATTTTTATTTATTTGCAGTGTAATTTTATTAAATGTTATAAATGTTTCATACGAATACACATAATAGTTCTCACTGTCGGTTCTCAGTTCCAAAGTTCCACCAATCTTTAAAACACGGCGTGCTTCTTCAATAAAAGAAGTGGAAATAACTCGACGATGTGGCTTTTTATCCCAAGGTACAGGAAAATGCACATAAATTGCTCCGACAATATTTGAAGGCACAAGTTCCATAAAAAGACGAGCGTCATAATCAAGTACAAACAGATTATCAAGTTCTTGAATAACACTTTGTTTCAGCACCTGCTCAATTGAAGGACGATGAATTTCTATACCTATAAATAATACATCGGGATTATTTGCGGCTTGATGTAACAAATGGCGTCCCGAACCAAATCCTACTTCAATTCGCACCTCTTTATCTAAAGGAAATTCACTAGCAAAATATGCTATTTTTTTGAGTGCCGTCTCTTCTTGAAGATGTATATTTTTTTGTGTCTGTGGCACATTAGAGTTGATTACATGTAACCCCGCAGCTTTTGCATAAGCTAACAATGCACGATGAACATTATATATAGAAGCTGGACGTGTCAATTTATCTGTTTTGAGCAGAGTTCTATTATCTTCTTCTTTAACTAAAAGAAAAAAATCCTCACCCTCTACTGTTGTTGAAATAAGTTTTTCGTCATTATGCTTTGCATTTGCAGCAATAAAATTAAAACTTACCTCATCACATATCTGAGGAAAGTCAATTTTCTTAAATTCTTTTATATGTAAATGTGGCATTAAAGCTCATTTAAATCTAAATCTTTTGTGGGTGTAACCGTCTCATGTGTGCTGCCCGTATTATCATTTTGCCCTCGTACTTCAACTTCTTTTATAGGTTTACTTTTTTCACCGTCGATTATTTTATCTGATTCTGCTGTTTTAATTTTCACCTCTGAACTCGGTTTAGAAATAATGCCGTTTTTATCTATACCATACACAACATATGTATATGTACTATCAGGATTTATATTTTTATCAATAAAACTGTTTTTAAAGATATTTTTATACTCTTTTGTCGTTTCTTCAAACCAGCTTGTTCTGTATTTTCTTTCAATTATAAAAGATTTAATTCTCGGGTCTGTTTTTTCCCAAGAGAGTTCCACACCAGAATCAGTTAGCTTCACTCCTGTCATAACTGGGGCATCAGGCTTAGGCAACGTTATTCCCATAATTGTATTTTTATTATGTTCACTTTCTAAACCGTCTTTGTCAACAACACTTACTCTATAAAAATACACTTTTCCATCTTTATCTATATGGTCCATATAATGATTATTGTAAAGTTTTGCGATAAGATTAAAAGAACTGTCTATGTCTTTGCCTCTATATAGGTAGTATTGGTTAAAATCTTTTTGTTTTGAAGCCGACCAGTTTATTCTTATCATTTTAGGTAAATCTTTTGTTGCACTAATATGCTTTACGGGTTTTGGTAGTGCTTTTGTTACTGATTTTACGATTTCTGAAGGTGTTGAAATAATTCCATCATAAGTTTTTACACGGATTCGATAAAGATACACTGCATTGTCTGCCAAACCTTTATCAATATACTCTGCATTTAATCGCCCTTTTAGCGTTGCAATCTTTTTAAATTTTTCATCTTCAAATGTCTTTCTTTCAATTATATAAGATTCGACTCTTTGATTTTCATGCGGTCTCCAAATGATTTTTGCACTTCTTGGAAGTCCCGCAATCGAGTGTATCCATGAAACAGATTGTAAAACAGGTAAAGTATTAACATCATATATTTCGCTCAATTTTCCTTGTGTATCTTTTGCTGCTACTCTAAAAGCATAACTATACTTCGTATTAGGTGTATCATCTGCATCAAGATAATGCGTTTTAAATCGATTATCAATACTGTCATAATACGCTAACTCATTTGAAGCTTTCTCACCTAAAACTCTTTTGTACACATAAATAGATTTTACTCTAGGGTCTTTTATACTCTTCCACTCAAAAGCCACTGTTTTCATGTCACGCATTATTCCATTTTTTGTCAACGTAACGACTGGTAGGGTAGAGTCTATAACGACTTTTTTCTTAGGCAGCGGGCTAATTCCCTGACAACCGCTAAGAATCAGCAGTGAAACTGTGCATAATGTACTCAGGTTCAATAACTTCATTTAAAATCTCCATATCAAATTTTTTGTAAATTGTGTTTCGCATTATATCATCAAATTCTGCTTTAAAGGTCATTTTTTTCTTTGTAGTCGGATGAATAAAGTAAATTAGGTAAGCATGAAGCAAAATACGTTCCGAATTCTCCTGTTTTGGACTTAATCCATAGATGTGGTCTCCCAAAATATGACGATTCATACTTTCCAAATGCACTCTAATTTGATGTGTTCTTCCAGTAAAGAGTTTACAAGCTATAAGTTGGGTATGTTCATCTTCGCTCAAAGCCAAATATTTAAACATTGTTTTCGCATATTTTCCATGTTCAAGCCCACAAGCCATTTTCAGACGATTATGCGAACTTCTACCTATATTTGATTCTACAATCGTAATATCTTCTTTTAAAGGAGGTGCAATTACCGCTATATAATAACGTCCCATACTTTTATCTTGTAGTTGCTTTGACAAAAATGCATGTGCTTCATTGTTTTTTGCAACAACCATCGTTCCACTTGTACCTTTATCAAGACGATGTACAATTCCGTGACGTTCTTCGCCACTAATAGTTGAGAGCCTGATATTTTTATGCTTCAACCAGTCAACCAAAGTAGCTTCTTTAACACTTGGTGCGGGATGCACTGTTACTCCGCTAGGTTTGTTTATAACCAAAACATCATCAGCTTCATATAAAATTTCAACATCAAAATCTACATCGAGAGCTTTTTCTTTTTTTGGCTCTGGAAATTTTACTTTAACAATCTGTCCTACTTTGAGTTTTACACCTGGACGGGGAACTTTTTTATCATCTACAAAAACATATTCATGTTTAATTAGCTCCGCTATTTGTGAACGAGTTTGTCCAATTTGTGAAGTTAAAAATGTGTCTAATCGTTCAGGGTTTTTGCATACATATTTTTGTGTGTTTATCATTCTTTACAGCCTTTATGATACAATCATAATAATTTTATTTTGGAGTTACAAACTTGTGGAGATTTGATAAGAGTATTTTATCACAATTTGACTTTTTTTCCATCATTCTTATCATTCCTTTGATAATTATGTCGCATTGGCTCATAGGGGAAGTTGTTCCTGCTCTTGCCGAAAAGCAACTTGCTTATGTGGGTATTGCTTTTATAGCCTATTTAATCGTTTTCATACTGCCTATTAGGCGTATGAGTTGGTTAATTCCTTTTATATATTGGGGGAATATTGCCCTGCTTTTAGCCGTTGAATTTTTTGGACATTCCCGTCTTGGTGCACAACGATGGATAGATATTCCTTTCATAAATGCTACCATACAGCCCTCCGAATTTGTCAAGCCTGCACTTATTTTAATGCTAGCATATCTTATTCACAAGACACCACCACCCTTACAAGGCTATAGGATTAAAGATTTTTTACGCATCAGTTTTTACATTTTACTTCCTTTTGTTCTCATTGCAAAAGAACCTGATTTGGGAACAGCACTCGTTTTGTTGCTCATAGGATACGGTGTATTATTTTATGTCGGAATTTATTGGAAAATTTTAGCTACTATTGCTGTAAGTATTTTACTTATTTCCCCACTTGCTTACAAATATGGTTTACATGATTATCAAAAAACAAGGATTACTGATTTTCTAGGGGCAAAGCCATCTTATCATGTACAGCAATCTATTATTGCCATAGGTTCGGGAGGATGGAGTGGAAAAGATAAAGAAGATGCAACACAAACCCAAATGAAATTTTTGCCTATTGCCACAAGTGATTTTATTTTTGCTTTTGTAGTAGAACGTACAGGATTTTTAGGAGCTTTAGCACTCATTGTACTTTATGCCATGCTGATTTTGCATCTATTAAGTTTGAGTATATTTAACAAAGACTACTACATAAAAGTCGTCACAGCCGCTATGTCTTTTATGATTTTTATATATATGGGAGTCAATATTGCTATGACTATAGGTTATGCCCCCGTCGTCGGAGTCCCTTTACCTATGTTCTCATATGGAGGTAGCAGCTTTTTAAATTTCATGGTACTTTTTGCCATAATGCAAAACCTTATCACATTTAGGTACAAAGACATGTATGACAAAAGTGGAACAAAGAGTTTTGTCTAAAAATTTTATAATTGGTCTCTAAATATTTAGTCTAAAATGAAAGTTTTCATGGTGTTTATTATAACTGTCTATACAAAAAGCTATTAAACTACGAAATATATAAAAAATTAATTTCTATGAATAGTTGAAGTTTTAAAAAAAGAGTGGCGCGGTGGATGGGGCTCGAACCCACGACCCCCTGCGTGACAGGCAGGTATTCTAACCAACTGAACTACCACCGCACTCTAAAATTATACTTTTTGCTTTAGTTGTGCTAAAAACTTTGGCGAAGTGTAGTAAAACTACGTGAGCTAAAATTCTTCGTGCAAATAAACAAAAAATGGTGGGCACTACTGGACTCGAACCAGTGACATCTACCTTGTAAGGGTAGCGCTCTACCAACTGAGCTAAGCGCCCTAAATAATGCTTTTTATTTTACTCGTCGTCAATCCCTCATTCGGATACTTAGCGTATACCTCATTCAGTCCTAGATTAAAAGAAAAATCATAAATTTAGACTAATAAATCT
>JALUBM010000166.1 GCA_027044845.1 Sulfurimonas sp. | reverse complement strand
CTATAATAGTTACTCCAAATAATGTTGAAATTGTTTTCTACAATTTCAACATTATTTGGAGTAACTATTATAGCATCTATCATATAATCTCCATCAAAAGCATTTTTTTTCAGATAGACTTGCAAAGTTTTTATAATTCGGTATATCTTTTGAGGTGTAATATTTTGAATAGCAAGATCATAATCATCGCCACTTTTAACTTCTACAAAATGTAGAACATTATCTTTTATAGCAATTATATCAATCTCACCAAATCGAGAGTAAAAATTTCGTTCTACTATAAGATACCTATCCTCACTCAAAAATAAAACAGCTTTATCCTCTGCAATATTTCCTTTTGCTCTACTCATCTAGCAGTGAATCACTGCAACTTGAACAGATTTAAAAGCAGCCGTCAAAATAAGTTCATCACTCTTGTCTCCAAAGAGATTATTTATTTTTGACTCTGCATGATGGAACGTTACAAAAAGGGTTTTTGGCTGTACTTTATCCGTAATTTTTACACGGAGTGGATTTGTTTGCCCCCATTCACTTTTAAGTATCACTTTTTCACTCTTAAAGTCATCTGCATCACCCTCATATACCAGTAAAATATCTTCATCATATCTGTCATTGAGCTTTGCACTCCGTTTTGTCTGTGCAGCATTATTGTAATGAGCTAATGTTCTTCCCGTTGTTAAATGATAGCCTTTGAGTGATTTATTTTGTATCTCCTCAACCATTCCACGAAGTTTGTATTGATGATAAACAAATTTTCCATAACCGTCATCTGTTCTGAAATCAAGCTGGTGCAAAATCGGTGTATCTTCTGTATGAACAGGCCACTGCAAACCTCGTTTTCTATGTTTTTCCAGTCTATGATAATCTGCCCCGCTAAAACGTCTGTGAGCAACTTCTCTTACCTCATCCCAAATATCTTTTGAACTTGTATATGCAGCATTTCCACCCATTTTATTATCAAGTATCTGTAAAACTTCCCAATCATCAGGCAAATCAGACTTGACTAACGGCTGTGAAAGATGTAGTCTTCTCATTGCATTTATATACACACCTGTTTTTTCATACGCAGATTTTACACCCACTACTATGTCGGCACGTTGTGCAATATCTGTCATAAAAAGTTCTTGTACAAAAACAAGCTCCAGTTTTTCAAAAGCACGATCGACTTTATTCAAATTTGGGTGAATATGCGTTAAATCTTCTCCAATATTGAGCACTGCTTTAAGCTTGTCTTTGAGCATTTCATCCACAAGCTGCGGTGTCATAAGTCCAATTTCTTTTGGTGTTTGGTAATCAGGGTCATAATATGGCAGCATTCCCATATCACAGGTTCCCTGAACATTATTTTGTCCACGAAGAGGCATAAGCCCTGCACCCGGTTTACCGATATTGCCCGTCATCAGAGCCAAATGCGTTATTGCCATAACCGCATAACTGCCATCCAAATGTTCTGTAATCCCAAGCCCCCAAAATATCATAGACTTTTTCAAAGCATATTCACGAGCCACTTTTCGTATCATTTTAGAAAGGTTTTCATACCCTTCTATTCTTTTAAAATAATCAGGATTTGCATAAGGATCATTTAAAATTTTTGCTTTAAAATCTAAAAAGCCTTTTGTTCTGTCTGCTATAAAACTCTCATCATAAAGTTCTTCATCCATAATGACGAAAGCCAGCATATTTAAAACAAGTAAGTTTGCTTCATGTGGCATAATGGCTTTGTATTTTGCAAAACGATGCAGTTTAATCTCTCGTACATCAAATACCGCTAAATTATCATTTTCACGGGCAACATCAAGAATTCTATTGGCAATAATCGGATGTGCCTCCATTGTATTTGAGCCGATAACAATCATAAACTCGGTATTGTAAATATCATTATAAGGATTTGTAGCAGCACCTTCACCTATAGTTGCACGCATACCTTTAAGTGATGGCGAGTGGCATACTCTTGCACAATTGTCAACATGCGGAGAGTTAAGTGTATGACGGGTAAATTTTTGAAACAAATAAGAACTTTCACATGAGCTTCTCGCTCCACCAATGGAAGCGACAGCTTTACGCCCATACTCAGCCTGAATCTTTTTGAGTTTCATAGCACATGCCGTCGTAGCCGCATCTAAATCACATTCATACCATGTTTCATCATAATCGACCAAAGCAGAAGCTACTGCCTCTTGTATGTCAGGATTTTTTTCAAGAAAGCTCTTACTTATTCGTGGTATTTTCAATCTATCTTCTGCCGTTACAAAGTCATATCCATACTTACCTTTAATGCAAAGTTTTCCCTGAGAAACAACACCATCAGGATGAGCAAAAATCTTTTTGATTTTATTTTCTTTTACATCAACATGTGCCGCTATATCACACCCTACACCACAATATGTACATACGCTGTCTATTGTCTCTATATTTTCCATTTTTTACCCTCTCTATCACTCTTTCAAAGCTTACACCTGTTATTAAGATTTTATACAATCCTAATCATAGAGGGTTTTGCATTTACAAAATCAAGTGCTTCAAGTTCACTTATCATGTTTTGCATATCTCTTTCCACAGCAGTATGTGTTGAAATGAGAAGATTTGCACTTGCATTTTCGCTTGGTCGTTGTAACATGGTTTCAATAGAAATATTATGTGTTTCAAATATTTTTGTCAATCGTGCCAAAACACCTGCTTTATCTGAAACATTAATTCTTAAGTAATATTTAGACTCAATTTTTTCAATCGGTTTAAGTGTTAATTGGCTCCCTTCCATCGGTTTGTTAAAGCCAAGCATTGGTGTTGATTTTCCGCTTCTTGCAATATCAATGATATTTGCTACAACTGCAGATGCCGTTGCGTCTCCACCTGCACCCGCACCATAATAAAGTGTTTCGCCTACTTTATCACCAACAACAGAGATACCATTCATTACACCATCTATTTTGGCAATCATTTCCTTCTCATCTATTAAGCAAGCATGTACACGAAGTTCTACTGCATTGTTGTCTTTTTTTGCAATACCTAAAAGCTTGATGACATAACCGAACTCTTTTGCAAAGGCAATATCATCTTGTGTCACATTCTCAATACCTTCTATGAGAATATCTTCAGGTTTTGCATCAATGCCATAAGCGATAGAAGCCAAAATAAGCAGTTTATGTGCTGCATCATATCCACCCACATCAAAAGTCGGGTCAGCCTCAGCATATCCAAGTTCTTGAGACTCTTTAAGTATAGCATCATAAGCTACACCCTCATTCGTCATTTTTGTCATCATATAGTTACATGTACCGTTCATAATACCCACAATAGACTCTATATGATTGGCAGACAAACCATCACGAAGAGCCGTAATTATAGGAATACCTCCAGCAACACTCGCTTCAAATTCAAATGCTTTGTTTTGTGCAATTTCTTGCAGCTCGTAACGATGGTAAGCAAGCAGTGCTTTGTTTGCCGTTACTACCGATTTGCCTGATTTGAGTGCTTTTTTTACCACTTCAAAAGGCTCTTCTACCCCACCCATAAGTTCTACAACAATGTCTATCTCATCATCATTCAATATATCATCCACATTATCTGTGAGTTTTATATCTAAACCTCTCTCTTTGTCAAGGTTTTTTACGACACCGCTTTTAACGACTATATCAACACCTGCACGGGCGGAGACAACATCCGCATTCTCTTTCAATATTTTTGCTACACTTGTTCCAACGGTTCCAACACCGATTATTCCGACTTTTATCATTACTTTTTACTCTCTTTGTTACAATCACCAAACTGCTTTAAAAAATTTTTAATATTTCTTGCAGCTTGATGAATACGGTTATCGTTTTCAATCAATGCTATACGAACATACCCTTCGCCATATTCTCCAAATCCAACCCCAGGAGAAACAGCAACACCTGCTTCTTTTAACAAGCGTTTAGAAAATTCCAAAGAACCTAAATGTGCTACACATTCAGGTATTTTTGCCCATGAAAACATAGTTGCTTGATTTTTATTTATTTCCCAACCAGCATGACCAAATGCTTCAATAAGCACTTCCTGACGATGGTTATATTTTTGAGCTATTTCGGCAACACATGTTTGATCACCATTTAATGCTACAGTAGAAGCTACTTGTATAGGGGTAAACATCCCATAATCAAGCCATGATTTTATCTTTTGCAATGCCCCTATAAGTCTTTTGTTTCCTACAAAAAAGCCAACTCGCCAACCTGCCATATTATATGATTTTGATAAGGTAAAAGACTCCACTGCTACATCTTTTGCACCAGGTACACTCATAATCGAAGGTGTTTTATAACCATCAAAAGTAATATCAGCATACGCAATATCTGAAATAATATAAAAACGTTTCTTTTTCGCCATTGCAACAAGACGTACATAAAATTCTGGTGTTACCGTTGCCGTTGTAGGGTTATGTGGAAAATTCACTAATACATATTTTGGTTTTGGAGAACTCTCTTTAAAAACTTTTTCTAAATTTTCAAAGAAATTATCCTCATCAAGTTTGTAATCCTCATCAAATTTTATACCAAATTTAAGGACATTACCACCAGCAAGCCTAAAGGAGTATTCATGAATCGGATAGGTAGGATCTGGAACAACTGCTACGTCACCTGGATTTGTGATAGCATAAGTAAGGTGGGCATAACCCTCTTTTGAACCCATTGTAGCTACACATTCTGTTTGAGAATCCAACTTACAATCATAGCGGCGTTCATACCAATTGGAAACAGCCTGCAATAATTTTGGAATTCCTTTTGAAATAGAGTAACCATGTGTTTTTGTTTTTTGGGCCGATTCAATAAGTTTGTTTCTTATATGTTCTGGCGTTGGACCATCTGGATTTCCCATTGAAAAATCTATAACATCTTTTCCAGCATGGCGTTCAGCCATTTTTATATCATTTACTTCTGCAAACACATACTTCGGTAGTCTCTCAACTCTATTAAATTTAAACTCATCAAACATTTTTTACCCTATAACCTAAAATAATTAATCGTATTTTAGCAAAAAATTATTAGAATAAAGTTATATTGCCATCCCACACTCATAATAATGATTCTAAAAACATTTTCATATAAGAATGATTAAATTTATTTTCCATAGAAGCATCACTAAGCATAAATTTTAATGCTTCAAAGTATGTAAGCCGTTTTCTATAAGAGCGTTCATTCGTTAGGGCATCAAATGTATCACAAATACCTAAAATAGCACTAAAAGAAGAAATTTCCCTCTCTTGAAGACCTTTAGGATATCCGCTCCCATCGTATCTTTCATGATGGTGCAAGATTCCTTCTATAATATAAGGGTCGTGTATATGATTATGTTCAAGAATATTAATGCTATATTGAGGATGTTGCTGAAGATGTTCTGCTTTTAATTCACTTAAAGATAAGGTTGTATCAGTAATATTTGCATTAACGGCTTTTAATCCTATATCCATAAACAAAGCAGCCAAGGCAAGTTGTATAAGCTTTCCTTCATTAAAACCTAAAAGATGCCCAATATTTACCGCATAAATAGCCACATGTAGAGAGTGAAAATCAATTTGATACTCATTTGCAAAAAATTTTATACTTTCTTTAAGAAAGCTTTTATTATTTTTAATTAGATACACTATCGTTATAGCAATACTTTCGCTACACGAATAAATAATTTGTGTATCCCCACTACGCAATAGATGAATAAAATTTTCTCTATTTACGGTATAAAGTAAATTTAAATTTGCAAGATTATTACCCGAATTAGCATGAACAAGAGTTTTTAATTTTTTACA
>JALUBM010000165.1 GCA_027044845.1 Sulfurimonas sp. | reverse complement strand
GAACGGTTTTCCTCATATCGGACATGCCAAGTCTATATCTATAAACTTTGGTATTGCACGTGATTTTAACGGTCATTGTAATTTAAGGATGGATGATACTAACCCGACAAAAGAAGATACAAAATATGTACAAGCCCTTGAAGATGCTGTTAAATGGCTTGGTTTTGATTGGGGTAATGAAATCTATTTTACCTCTGATTATTTTTCTCAAATATACGATTATGCCATAAAACTTATCAAAATGGGTAAAGCATATGTTGATAGTTTAGATGAAGAAAAAATGCGTGAATACCGAGGTACGGTTACAGAGGCAGGAAAACGCAGTAAATATGCCAAACGTAATGTTGAGGAGAATTTAAATCTTTTTGAGAGAATGAAAAATGGTGAATTTAAAGACGGTGAACATGTTTTAAGAGCTAAAATCGACATGGCTGCGGCAAATATGAAAATGAGAGATCCTCTTTTGTATCGTATTAAGAATGTGGAACATTTTAGAGCAGGGGATAAGTGGTCTATTTATCCGATGTATGATTTTGCACACTGTTTGTCTGATTATATAGAAGGAGTTACACACTCTCTTTGTACTTTAGAGTTTGAAAATAATCGTGATATTTATGATTGGGTACTTGATACACTTGAACTCAACTCACCTCGTCCATATCAGTACGAATTTGCACGACTTAATATTAATTATACGGTTATGAGCAAAAGAAAATTGCTAGAGCTGGTTGAAGGAAAATATGTAAATGGATGGGATGACCCTCGTTTGCCTACGATTGCAGGATATAAAAGAAGGGGGTATACGCCTGAATCAATTCTTACATTTTGTGATCAGATTGGTATAGCGAAAGCAAATTCTATGGTTGATGTTGCACAACTTGAATTTTGCATAAGAAATGATTTAAATCCAAAAGTACCTCGTGTGTTGTGTGTGCTTGACCCATTGAAAGTTACCATTGAGAATTATGAAGGTTCCCAAGAGATAGACGCTCCATACTATCCGCATGATGTACCAAAAGAGGGTTCAAGAAAGATACCTTTTTCAAAAGAAATTTTCATTGAACGTGAAGATTTTGAAGAGAATCCGCCAAAAGGCTACTTCCGTCTTACACCTGAACAACCAGTGCGACTCAGACATGGTTACATTATAAGCTGTAAAGAAGTTATCAAAGATATTGAAGGAAATATTACAGAGATTAAAGCCGAGTATTATCCTGATTCTAAAAGTGGTTCAGAGGACACGAGCGGTATTAAAGTAAAAAGTGCAATTCAGTGGGTGAGTGTAGCAGATGCCAAAAAAGTAGAAATAAGACTTTACGATAGACTTTTTAAAAATGAAGCACCCCAAGGAGTAGAGGATCTTAATCCAGACTCTTTAAAAATTATCAAAAATGCTTACATTGAACCAGCTGTAATTACACAAAAACCAGATGAAAGATTTCAGTTTGAAAGGGTAGGATATTTTTATGCTGATTCAGTTGATTATACCGATGAAAATCCTGTTTTTAACAAAATAGTCGGATTGAAAGACTCTTGGGGTAAGAAAGCAAAAGAGAAAAAAGCTGTACCGAAGCAACAAGCTAAAAAAGTACAAATTGACGGTGAAGTAACACCTATGAGCAAAGAAGAAGAACTCCTTTTTACTAAATACACGAAAGAATTACAACTTAATAAGGAAGTAGCAAATACACTGGCTCGTGATGAAAAATTATCGCAGTTTTACGATGAAGCATTGAAAGAATACAACAGTCCTGTAAATATTGCAAATATTGTAAGTAATGAAGTAGCAAGAGAATTAAAGCAAAAGGAACTTGCAGGGTTGAAGTTTAAGCCTCATCAAATAGCTAGTCTTGTAAACATGATAGATAATGCAACAATCTCAACAAAAATTGCCAAAGATGTTTTTGAAGTAATGAATAAAAGCGGCGAAGATCCAAAACAAATAGTACAAAGCAAAGGGCTGATACAAATAAGTGACCCAGCTATTATTTTACCGATTATTGAAGAAATTATTGCGAAAAATCCTGAGAATGTAGAAAAATTCAAAGCAGGAAATAAAAAACTTTTAGGCTTCTTTGTAGGACAAGTTTTAAAAGCAACAAGTGGTAAAGCAAATCCAAAAGTTGTTAATGAGTTTGTAGTCCAAAAACTAAATTAAATATCTATTGAGATGATGCGAAAGAGGGAAAGCTCGTCAGCTTAGCATCCTCATGTGTATCCCAAGAGTATTTCCTCACAAGCTCACGGCAAGTTTACTATCAAGCTGATAATAATGAAAAGTGAAATTAAAATATTTGATTTACTGGTCTTGATTTTGGGATGCATTATAAGTGCCAAACTCTAGAAAATAAAATATAGGCAAATTCTTTGATATAATAAAGAAAAAATTAGATTGAGAGCAAATGAGAGAAATATTTTCAAGAGATGAAGAAGACAGCAAGGTAATTGTTGAAGTTGATTTAAATGCTTATGCTTATAGTAATAAGTATGGATGGTTGTTGAGTGTATTTATAAAGTTTAACGCTTTGGATGAGAATACAGAAGGATTTGAAGAGTTTTTAGACATGAAAGAATCATTGATAATAGCACTAGAACATGAGGAGAGAGCAAAATATGTCGGTTCAAGAGTTATAGATGGCTGGAGTGAACTCTATTTTTATGCCGATGATTCAAAAGGTCTGGATGCAGTCGTAAAAAATATTTTACAATCGGCAAATTATGTGTATGAAAGTAATGTGGTTCGAGATGCGAAATGGGATTTTCATTACCGTCATCTTGCTCCAAGTGAATTAGAATTATGCCACATACAAAGTGAAAAAATAATATTTTTGCTGCAAGAAGAGGGTGATAATTTAGAAACTCCAAGAACAGTAGAACATTATGCCTCTTTTACAACTCCAACTCAAAAAAACAGATTTATTAATTCATTAGATACTGAAGGTTTCACTTTTAAAGATGAGATCAGCAGCGAAGAGTTTGAACACGGTGTCGCTCTTGTCAAAACACATGCCGTTACATCCGAAGAAGTACAAAAAGTCGTCAATGAACTTTTTGAAGTGATAAAAAAAGAGCAGGGGTATTATGAAGGTTGGAGTACACTTTTAGCAGAAGATGAGAATGCGTAAGTAATGCAAAAACAGGAAAGAATGTTTGCAATAGCAGGAGTAATGAACTACATTGTCGTAGTATTTATGAATGCTTTTACAGACCTTGGTCATAAAATAATCATACAAAATACTATATTTAAGGTTTATGACGGCAGTACACAAATAGTATTGACGGCAATTGTCAATGCACTTGTACTGCTTCCTTTCATTTTGGTGTTTTCCCCTTCTGGCTTTTTAGCCGACAAATTTCCTAAAAATAAAATCATGGAGTATTCTGCTGCTTTTGCTGTGATTATTACCTTGGGAATTACCTATGCATACTATCATGGTTATTTTATATTTGCATTTATATTGACTTTTTTACTTGCGATGCAAAGTGCAATTTACGGACCTGCAAAGTATGGTTATATAAAAGAGTTAGTGGGTGTAAAGTTTCTTAGTAGCGGCAATAGTGCCGTTCAGGCTACGACCACAGTCGCTATTCTAGGCGGTATCATCTTTTATACAATTCTTTTTGAAGGAATGTATGATAAGTCTTTAATGACAGAGTCTCAGATTTTACAAACGATAGCTCCCTTGGGCTGGCTTTTGGTAATTGGTTCGCTTATAGAGTGGTTTTTGGCATCAAAACTGCCAAATAAAATGATAGAATCTAGTAAACGTGATTTTAAACTCAAAAAATATATGAGTGGCATCTATCTCTTTAAAAATCTTAAAACAGTGACAAGAAACAGAGAGGTTTTTGATGCCATACTCGTATTAAGTCTTTTTTGGTCTATTTCACAGGTTGTTTTAGCGGTATTTGGCGAGTATGCCAAAGATGTGTTACATGTAACCAATACTATTTACGTTCAAGGTGTGATGGCACTTGCCGGTATAGGTATTGTTACAGGTTCTATCATGGTTGCAAAACTTTCAAGGTTTTATATAAATGTAGGATTAGCTGGAATCGGTGCAATTATTATAACTATTATTGTTTTTCTTGTTCCTTTTTTACACTCAATGAAAGTTATAGCAGTTATCTTTACACTTTTTGGTGTTTTTGCGGCATTTATTTTAGTGCCACTCAATGCAAAAATTCAGTATCTGGCTCCAAGAGTACACTTAGGAACTGTTTTAGCGGCAAATAATTTTATTCAAAATATTTTTATGTTCTCTTTTTTGAGTATAACAACATTCTTTGCCTATTTTGGAATGAATGCTGAACTGCTTTTTTATTTTATGACTTTTGTAGGTCTTTATCTGATACATAAGTTGTACAAAAGATATGCAGTGGATATGTTTTGGTCTTTGATGGGTCTCTTTTCTACGCTGAGACATAAATACATTTATGTAGGACTCGAAAATATTCCACAAGATAAAGCTGTTTTACTGCTTGGCAATCATGTAAGTTGGCTTGATTGGATTTTACTGCAGCTTCCTTTGCAAAGACGCATTAATTATATGATGGACAAAGATATTTATAACTGGAAGTTTTTTCATCCAATTTTTAAAAAAGGAGAGGCAATTCCTCTTTCGACTAAAGCCTTTAAAGATGCTTTTAAAGAAGCACATAAAAGACTGAAAAATGGAAATGTTATAGCACTTTTTCCCGAAGGTGAAATAACGAAAGATGGTAAAGTACATGAGTTTCACAGAGGGTATGAACTCATTCCTAAAGATTACGACGGGGTGATAGTGCCTTTTTATATAGATAAAGGAATATTTGGAAGTTCATTTGCCAAATATAGACCAAAAGGAAGCGTGAGAAATCTTTTTAAGCGAAGAATCGTTACAATCTACTTTAGCAAACCATTGCTCATAGATACAAATGTACAGCAACTACACGATATAATTTTACAAATGAGAGAAAAATATGAAACTAAATAAACCAAAACATAACCTTTATAGAAACGCTATGTATGCCGTAGAAGGTTTTATAGATATTGTGAAGAATGAGACATCTTTTAAATGGCAACTTCTAATGTTAGCTATCTTTGGTGTCATGGCTTGGGTATTACCCATAAGTTTTGGCTACTCAGCAATTTTATTTATCTCTCTTTTTTTTCCTATTTCAGCCGAAGTCACAAATAGTGCCATAGAAAGGGTTGTAGATCTTGTAACGCAAGATTATCACATCTTAGCAAAACAGGCTAAAGATGTTGGAGCGACGCTTGTCTTGTTAAGTCTCTTTGTAACACTATTGGTATGGATTTTTACATTAGTTGTTGCACTAAAAGTGATTTAAAAGAATGTTTCAATACTATGCAACCTGCTGCAATTCCTCAACTTTTTGATAAGCACTCTTAAGATCTTCAATATATTTTTCGACTTAATAAAAAAAATGGGGGTCTGAAACCTTAAGTTTAACTCGGCAGTATGGGGCTTAAATAGGGTGTTAGAAGATGGAAAATATAAAGTTTTAAAAAATACTCCACACAATAAAATCAGCTATTTTTCCTTAATGAATCACAAAGATTTTCAACTGCCAACTTTTAAGAATATTACATTATATCCACTATTATTGACTCTACATGATGGGAGTTTTTTTAGTTATTGGTGGATATGGGTTGATGATTATACTGGAATTATACTTCTGTTACTATGCATAACTGATATTGTTAGATGGCAAGTGACAGAGAGAATCTGGTGACCCCGAGGAGAATTGAACTCCTGTAACATGGATGAAAACCATGGATCCTAACCGCTAGACGACGGGGCCACTTAAAAGTAAAAGGCTCAACATATTT
>JALUBM010000164.1:538-5844 GCA_027044845.1 Sulfurimonas sp. | reverse complement strand
GATATTCACTTGATAAAAATACACTCCTAGAATACACCTCTTTAGCGATTGGAGGTTTAAAAGTCTCTACCATGTATAAAGGCTTGGAGCGTTACCCTATATCTTTAAGACTTGAAGGAAATGAAAGAAGAAGTTTAGAAAGTATTAGAAATATTCAAATAAAAACAAAACTTGGGTTTGTACCACTGAGTACCTTTGCAAAAGTTTACTATAAACAAAATGCTTCGGTTATAAAAAGTGAAATGGCAGCCCCTGTTACATTTATATATATCACGGCAAAAGAGGGTATTACTGCTACAGAGTATCAAAAAGGTGCTCAAAAATTTATAGATCAGATTAAATTTGAACCGGGGTATTATATAGACTGGGCAGGACAATCAAAATACTTAGAGAGTGCTATGAAAAAAATCGTTTGGATTATTCCGGCAGTTTTAATCTTTATTTTACTGCTTATTTATATGGCATTAAAAAAGATGGTACCCACACTTATAGTATTTTTTACCCTGCCTTTTGCATTGCTGGGTGGTTTAATTTATGTAGATATACTTCATTTTGCCATGAGTATAGCTGTTGTTGTCGGTTTTCTGGCTCTACTTGGTGTTGCAGCTGAAACAGCCATCGTTATGATTGTTTATCTACAAGAAAGCGTAGATGAATCAAAACAAATGCATGGCAAAGATTTTAACCATAAGTATTTAAATGATGCCATTTATGATGGAGCAGTCCAACGTGTACGCCCAAAACTTATGACAGTTTTTGCCATTATTGCCGGTCTTGCACCGATTATGTATACACACGGAATAGGAAGTGAAGTTATGCAAAGAATCGCAGCTCCTATGCTAGGAGGAATCATAAGTTCTGCTGTTTTAAGTCTTGTCATTATTCCAATTTTATTTGAAATTTACGCAAAACGACAACTTGATAAAAAAGAGGAAATTTAACCCTCTTTTTTATCCCATTGTACTTTTAATTTGCGTTACAAACTCTGTAATATCATCATGTAAATCTTGTAAATCTTCTTCATGCTCAACTTCATCTGCCAAAATTTGAGAAATCATAAGTGCCTGACCATAATAAATGATGTCTTTATCTTTAAAAGTATCTGCTAGTGAAGAGTAAACACTTATAGCACACTGCTCCCCTTGTATAGAGTCCTTGAGAATGGCAACAACATCAAAACTTTGTGGTTCTTTATAGCCACAACTGCTCTGTGTAAACCACTCTTGAGGATGTAAAAGTGGCGTTCCCCCAAGCTGTATTATTCTGTTTGCAAGCATATCGGCATGTCGAAGCTCATCATTGGCATGTTGCGTCAGCTCTGCAAAGATAGCATCTTTCATAATGCCCTTAATCACCTTTGCTTCTATAAAGTACTGATAATATGCCAACCACTCATCAGCATATGCTTTATTTAAAAGCTCTACCACTTCACTCGCTTGAATACCTTTTATGATTGAACTTCCTCGTTTTGCCATAATATACTTCTTATATAACTATAATTTATACAAGTATAAGGCAACTCCTCTTAAAGGAAAATTATTGTTTTTTAAAAAACAGAGTAAACTTTGTTCCTTCACCTAGTTTTGAGTCCACCAAAACATCTATATCATACTCATCGCAAATCTGTTTTACAATGCTTAAACCCACGCCAAAACCACCCGCTATATCAGATGCTCGTGTATATATTTTAAAAATCTCATCAAGTTTATTTTTTGCAATGCCTACTCCCTCATCTTCTATACTAAAGAAATTTTTATGTAATCGTATCGTTATAGAACTGTTCGGCATAGAGTATTTTATGGCATTTGAGAGTAAATTTGAAAAAAGTAATTCGGCTCGTGATGGGACAATTCTAAAAGGGACATCTTCAAGATGCATTTGTATATCTATTTTCTTTGCCTGCGTTAATTCTGTATAATATTGCACAGTAGAAACAAGTATATTTTTTAAATTTACTTCTTTTTTTTCTTGTGTTTTTTGTTTAAAATTTAAAAAGGCAAGTGATTTGGAAATGCCTTCGAGTTGCTTTATGCTAATAGAAATATTTGTAAGTATCTTTTTATCATACACTCCCTTTTGTATAGCTCTACTTGTACTCATACCAAGAGCTGTCATAGGTGTATTTAATTCATGTGAAACATCTTGTATAAAAGATTCTATCATCTCTATGCGTTTATGAATCGGTTTCATAAAAAGTTTTGCAAGTATAATAAAAATAATAATAATAAAGAAAAAACCTATACTCATACTACTGAGTACCAATATTTTCAGTGCATGCAGTTTTTTAAAATAAAGATTTGTTTTTACGACAACATATTCTATATTTAGATGTTCTTGCGGTGCGTCTGATACCAAAACTTTATACCCATTTTTTTCAAAGTAACCTCGTTTATAGTCTGTTGCTTCATTTGTAGGAATCAGTGTATATTCAAACTCTTTTTCATTTGGGAGCTGAAGCACTTTTGCTTTCATTTGGGCATTAATAATGAGCCCTGAAAGTTTATCGGCTATATGATTGAGTTTATAATATGTCTCATTTTCAAGGGAGTTTTTTTGTGCATTGTAGTACCAATAACCTGTAAAAATGACAAAAAGAAAGGAAGAAAAAAGATAGAGCGATACAAAGGAATAAAACGATTTTTTTTCCAAATCATTCAAATTTGTATCCTTCGCCTCGTACATTCATAATATGCTCTTTGCCAATATATTTTCTAAGATTTTTCACTAATGTTCGAATGGCATCATCACCCGGCATATTTTCATACTCCCAAAAATTTTGTAAAATTTCATCGGAGCTTACGACTCGGTGCCTGTTTTTATAAAAATAGTGCAGACATTCGCTCTCTTTTTGCGAGAGTTTCACTCTTTTATCTGCTATTTCAAGTATATGCATTTTTGTATCAAAAACTATATTTTTGGCTAATTGTATACTACTTTGAAGTCCAAAATGTCGTTTGATATTTTCTATTCTTTGTGCCAATTCTTCCAAATCAAAAGGCTTTTTTATATAATCGCTTGCACCTGCCCCAAAAGCAGATTTTAGGTACTTTATATCTTCAAAAGCCGTAATAAATAGAGCCGGTGTTTCATCATGAAACTCCCGAAGTTCTTGCAAAAGTGATATACCGTCGCCATCAGGAACATTAATATCAAAAATATACAAATCAAATTTCTGCTCTTCACAAAGATGAAGTGCTTTTTTCATACTGTAGGTATGTACCACTTCATAATTATCTTCTAAAAAATCCACCAAAATATTTGCCAGTGCCGTATCATCTTCAAGTAAAAGTATTTTCATAAAGTATTGTAGCAAATTTACACTGCTTTTTGTATCTCTTTTATAGCTTTTCCTACATCTCCCAAACAACATCCGCCACTTAGGTTAAGTATTTTACATGAACATCCGATGTTTTCCATTTTTGCTTTAATATCTTCAAGTGCTTTTGTTTTACCTGTTGCCTCTAGCTCGGCTTTTATTTTCTCTTTTGTCCACTCAAAACAGTAACATACTGTAGCAGGTTTTGCACCCTCTTTGAGTCCGACAATTACATTCATATCATCTTGTGTTAAAATCTCATTATTTCTAAAATAGACAACTTTACATGTAGATGTTTTACAATAATAAAAACCATCAAAACATGAAAACTTAGCTTTCGTCTCATCTGTTACTAAGGCTTCAAAAGTTTTTTCTAAGACGCCTTTAGCTTTTTCTCCACATTGTGGACATATTACTTTTCCTTTTGGCTGGCACTTACCTTTGCATCCTCTATAAGATTGCTATCTACACTAATTCTGCAACAATTGTTTTCATCTTTTCTTTCATTTTTCCGTCCTTAAATAGAATATTAGTATATTCTAATATACTTGTCGAATTTTATATTATAATTTTACACAAACTAAACACACAAAAAAGTTATACTTTCCATAACAAACAACAAAGGACTTAAAAATGAAAACTTTAACAAAAATCTTTCTTGCAATGATTTTAGGCGTTAGCCTCGCTCATGCAGCAGCATATTCTAAAGATGCAAAATTTAGAACAACACAGGTGCATATTACTGCAGATAAACCGCTTACAACTGGTTCAAATACTTTTGTGATTACAATTAAAAAAAATGGTACGGTGATTCATGATGCAAAAGTTGCACTCAAAGCGTTTATGCCTGCAATGCCGGGAATGCCTGCTATGAGTTCAAAGGTAAATGCAACAAACCTTGGAAATGGAACATATAAAGCAACGCTCAATCTTGCAATGAGCGGAACTTGGCAACTACATATTTTTATTACACCTACAAAAGGTAAAAGATCTCGTGTAAAAACAACACTCAATTTTTAAAATCGACGACACAAGGCTTAAAGGAGCACTATTATGAAAGATGTAACACGAAGAAAGTTTGTGCAAGGCACTATTATTTCAGGGTTTGCCCTCTCCGGCATAAACCTAAGTGCTGATACAAATACTGCGAAGGCAACACTCAGACAAAAAACAACAGAACTAAGCGGTACAGAATTTCATCTCAGTATTGATAAAACACTTGTCAATGTAACAGGAAAGAATTCTTTTGCCACAGCTGTTAATTCAATGCTTGCGGGCCCTACTCTTAGGTGGAGAGAGGGTGATACGATAACTCTACATGTAACAAATAATTTAAGTGAATCTTCTTCTATCCATTGGCATGGTATTATTCTTCCCTTTCAAATGGATGGAGTTCCGGGTATCAGTTACGATGGCATTGCACCGGGAGAGACATTTACATATACATTTACCGTCCAGCAAAACGGAACATTTTGGTACCATTCTCATTCAGGATTTCAAGAACAAACTGGTGTATATGGAGCTATTGTCATTGAGCCAAAAGAGAAAGAACTATATGAGTACGATAAAGATTATGTTGTCGTTTTATCTGATTATTCTGATGAAAAACCTGCAAATATTTATAGAAAGCTCAAACTCTTTCCCGATTATTACAACTTCAATCAAAGAACAGTCGGAGATTTTTTTTCTGAAGTAAAAGAAAAAGGGTTTTTAGAAGCTTTCAAAGAACGTGAGATGTGGAATAAGATGCGTATGTCAGACAGAGATATATCTGATGTCACAGGCTACACATATACTTTTTTAATGAATGGCCAAAATCCTGCAACACGTTTTCAAGCTCTTTTTCAAAACGGTGACAAAATCAGACTTCGCTTTATTAACGCTGCATCCATGACATTTTTTGATGTACGTATTCCGGGTCTAAAAATAAAAGTTATTGCTGCTGACGGTAATTATGTACAACCTGTAGAGGTCGATGAATTTCGAATCG
>JALUBM010000164.1:0-528 GCA_027044845.1 Sulfurimonas sp. | reverse complement strand
ATAGATAGAAGCGGATATGCTCTTGGAAATCTTTCAACAGATAAAAATGTTTTAGCAGATATTCCCAAGATTGATAAAAAGCAAGCATTGACACTTGCAGATATGGGTATGAGTAAAAATATGGCATCAATGAAACACATGAATATGGACAATATGAAAGACATGGATATGTCAAACATGAAAAAGCCTATTCCTATTACCAAATTACCGATAAAATGGGATGTTGGGACTACTATGCGAGCTATGAATCCTCAGTACAGGCTCGATGATCCGGGAGTCGGACTGCGTAACAACGGTAGAAAAGTATTATGTTATTCAGATTTACGTTCCCTTGCCTCAACAAAAGAAGAGAGATACCCAGACAGAGAAATCATACTACACCTCACGGGAAATATGGAACGCTACATGTGGTCTATCAATGGTATAAAATACTCCGAAGCACAGCCACTTGAATTTCACTACGGTGAAAGGCTAAGAGTAACATACATTAATGATACTATGATGAATCATCCAATGCATTTGCATGGA
>JALUBM010000163.1 GCA_027044845.1 Sulfurimonas sp. | reverse complement strand
CTATTCACTATGTCTAATTTTTTTTCATTTTTTTTCATTGATATAATATTTTTCAGTTAAATCTTTTGATCTAATTAAAATATATTTTTTTTAATGCATTCTCATGAAGTTCTTGCATCATACCTCGAAACTGTAGCCCTTGTATTCTTCCTACCTCATCCGTTTCAAGTAAAATATTCCCAGCAACGGCAGAGTTTTGTAAAACATGCTTTACATGTAAAGTCGCATCACTGCTTGCAACGACAAAACAGAATTTATCTGCATCGTACACATAAAAAAGACTGCAAACACTCAATTCTGCATTATTTGTAGTTGCAAGACTCATCACATGGTGTTTGGCTATAAAGGTCGTAATCTTTTGTATATCTTGATTCATTAGTGTTTATACATGTAGTTTTCTAATTTTTCCGCATTTGTTATGTCGCGTTTATCCAACATCATTTTTGCAGTTTCATCCATGCCCAATATTTCAAATATATCAAATGGATTTGTTATGTTATAGTAACTTTTTATAAAATCAAGCAATATTGCAAAATTATCTTTTTTTGTCGTATATTTTTTATATTCTTTATATTCAGTCCAATTTATATCAGCCAATCTTTCCCCTTTGTAAAAAATCTAAAGCACTTTCAAGTCGTTGCACTATTTCCGTCATTTTAGTAGAACTCCAAGCAAAATTCAGACGCATAAAACCACTGCCTTTTCTTCCAAAACTAATACCAGAATTAAGTCCAAGTTTTGCTTCATTTACAAAAAAAGTTCGTAGTTCTTTATCTCTTAACCCCATACCTCGACAATCTAGCCAGACCAAGTATGTTGCTTCTATGGGAGTTACTCTTATAAATTGCGGATACTTCTGTGCTACATGCCTAAGCATTAAATAGTTATTATACAAATGTTTTTTTAAGGCTTCAAGCCATTCCTTACCCTCTTTATACGCTGTTTCAAAGGCTACATGTGAAAGAGCAGAACCTTGAGCAAAATGTACATGCTCGTAAGCTTTTTTAAATCTCTCTCTAAGTCCTTTGTTTTCAATAGCAACACTGCTTATTGCAAATCCTGCCATATTAAATGTCTTGCTCACACCTATGGCCGTTATAGTTATTGCTTTAGCTTGCTCACTAAGTGTAGCAAAAGGAATGTGTTTAAAAGGTTTATAAACCAAATCAGAATGAATTTCATCGGCAAAAACAACTATATTATATTGCGAACAGACTGCAAGTATTTCCTCTAGTTCTTCTCGTTTCCATACTCTACCAACAGGGTTATGAGGAGAACATAAAAGTAAAAGTTTTGTATTTTCATCAATTTTTGCTTTCAAATCATCTATATCAAATTTGTATTTTCCTTCAAAGTCTAGTTTGAGAGAATTTGTTACAACTTTTCGATTCAATTTTAAAACACTGTGAAAAAAAGGAGGATAGACAGGAGTTTGTACAATAACACCCTCACCTTCTTTAGTAAAAGCTTTTATAGCCGTATGTATAGAGGCAACGACAGAGTGAGAATAGAACATATCTTCTAACTGAAATTTCACTCCGTGTTCTTGTGCCATCCAATCAATTTGTGCTTGAAATGCAGACTCAGGTACTTCTTCATAGCCCACAATAGGATGTTCAAGCCTCTTTTTCACAGCCTCTAAAACACATTGTGGTGTATTTATATCCATATCTGCTACCCATACAGGCAAAACATCTTCTGTACCAAAAAGCTCTTTTCTTAAAACATACTTTTCTGCGTTCGTTTCCTCACGCTCACTTGCCGTCGCAAAACTGTACTTTAACGCTTTTTCCATACACTCACCTGCGAAATCGTATGCTGATATTTTCGAGCAGTCTCTTTTATAACAAACTCCAAATCTTCTGCATGTAAGCATTCAAACTTCTCTGACAAAATATCTTTTAAACGCTCTATTGTTCGTACTTCATTACCATTTTCATCTTTGTAACCACCAAGCCAAAACTCTTTTTTTGTAGAGCTTTCCTGCCATGTGTAAGGTGATGTCAGCATCAAAATACCACCCTCATTGAGCCGCTCATCTATCGTGTCCAAAAAAAGTCTCGGATTATAAAGTCTATCTATAAGGTTTGTCGCCATAATCAAATCATAACTGGTAAAATTTGGCTTAAGATTACAAGCATCACCTTGCCAAAAAGAGACTTTTTTTGCTAAATTTGCATAGCCCAAATCTTGCAAGGTTATTTTTTTATTTATGGTAAGTTCACCCTCTTCTTTTGTAGTAAAAGCGATATATCCTTCATCTTTTAATTTAGAACCGACACTTACAAAACGCACAGAAAAATCTACCCCATCAACTTCATCAAAAGTTTTTGCAAGTTCATAACTTGTCCGCCCTGTTGCACAACCCAAATCAAGTGCTTTGGTCGTATTTAATATATATTTTGAAGCAATCTTTGCCGAGGCAATGGCAAAATTTTCAACACCGAAAAAAGTATCGCCATATTGAAATTCACAATACTGTGAAACAAGTTCATCCGTTTCATAAATATCACTGCTTTCATCTTTAGTGTTACATGTAATAGCATAACGAAAACCCGCATTTTGAAAAAAATGTTTTCTAAAAGCGTAGCGAGAGTGTTTCATGATTAAATTCCCACTACTTGCCCAAGATGAACCCAATATCAATGCATGTTTTTCATCAAAGGTAGGCACCGAAAAATCATCATAAGCCTCATGTACTTCAAATCCTTTAAATCCTCGTATAGGCGTTCTACTCCATTGCCAGACATTACCTATAACATCATACATGCCATTGAAACTAAATTCATCAATAGGACATGAAGAAGCGTAATGATAAAAATTAATATTTGCACGGCTTTCATGCAACTCTGGAATATCTTGTAAATTTGATCCCTGATATATGCATTCATATTCGGCTTCACTCGGCAACGTATAGCTAAGGTTATCTTTTTGACTTTTATAACGGCAAAAAGCCTCTGCCTCTAACGCATTGACATCCACAGGCCAGTCATAGGGCATCTCTATTATCCGACTTAAAGCCCGATATTTAAAAGTATCATTTTCTTTTACCCAAAAATAGGGATATTTTGCTTGTGAACTTTTTAAAAATTCTAAGCCTTCTTCATCCCAAAAATCCTCTTGCTCATAACCCCCATCATTGACAAATTCTAAAAACTCACCGTTACTTACAAGGTACTTTGCAACCTGAAAATCTTCTACATGCTCATGGGAACTACCGTACTCATTATCCCAGCCGTATAAATGGTGTAATTTTTCTTTGCCAAGTTGTACTTCACCACCTTGTATAGGTATCATCTCATTTTGTGGAGCAGATGATGTATGAGTACATATATTAAATTCAGGAACATCTTTTATAAATTCTATCGGCATTTGACGGTGCAGCACCAAAGATGTTTCTATATGAATACGCTCATGCTCAATTCCCATCAAAATTATCCACATGGGAGAATCATCTCGTATCGGTAGTGTAAAATCTAAATTTTTTATCAAATCATCAATTAATGTACGCACCTTTTTTCTGTAGGATCGAACTTCTGAAACTTTCGGCCATTTATAATTTGACTCTTGCAAATCATCCCAACTCATCTCATCTACACCCACGGCAAATATAGATTCAAATTCAGGATTGAGCCTTTTATTTATTATCTTCATATTTACAAGTTTATTGACAAAAAAAGTCGCTGTATGTCCAAAATAAAAAATCATTGGATGTCGTGTTGGCTCGCTCTTTTTATAAAAGACACTTTCATCCTTTAAGAGTTCAAATACTTTTTCAAACAAATCAAAAGTGTTATGAAAATATATGCCTATCTCTTTACGTTTTTTGGCAACACTTTCACCGTCAAGTGTTATAGGATAGATACTTAATTTACTCAATGTTTATCTTCCTTTTTCAGATTAGTTTTTTTCTAATTCATCTGCTACTTGTATTATAGAGCAGAAACTTTCTGCATTAAGTGCCGCACTTCCTACTAAAACACCATTCACATTCCCTACTTTCAAAATATCTTTGACATTATTTACTTTTACGCTTCCACCATACAAAAGCGGTGCTGATGATTTTTTTGTGAGTTCATTATGCACATTTTGAATATCTTCTAATGTCGGTACTTTTCCCGTACCTATTGCCCATACAGGTTCATATGCTATTATCAAGTTTTCATACTCAGTGTCTATACCTTCAAATTGATTATGTATATACATCAACACTTCTTCATGTGAACGTTCTCTTATTTCGAGTGGTTCTCCGACACAGTAAATAATCTTGAATCCCTGTTCTTTAAAATAATCAAATTTTTTAACAATAAGTTCTTGCGTTTCGCCTAAAATATGGCGACGTTCACTATGCCCTATTAGAATAGTCTTAATTGCAAACTCATTTAAATGTTCAAGCCCTATTTCTCCAGTAAAAGCCCCATGTTCAACTGGATAGGCATTTTGCACCCCGATAGTTATATCGGTCTTGTAACTATCAAGTGATGATGTTGCAGGAAGAACAATAACCTCTTGAGAACTATTTTGCGTACATGTCTGCACCTGTTTTATATACTTATGCGTAGCACTTCTTGTAAGGTTTGTTTTTAAATTCGCTGCAATTATCATTTTAGTCCTCTTTGTCAGTAATTTTAACCATTAATGGTGCAACACCAGGAAGTATTTTACCTTCTAGCAGTTCAAGTGAGGCACCACCACCTGTTGAAATAAAACTTATTTCTTCATCTACACCGACCCTTTGAACCAAGTCTGCAGTATCACCCCCACCTACAACTGTTGTAGAATAGCTATCTGCTACAAAATGAGCAATTTTGGAAGAACCACGTGCAAATTTATCCATCTCATACACACCCATAGGTCCATTCCATAAAATAGTTTGCACATCACTAAGCCCTTCTCTATAAAGTCTTACTGTTGCAGGTCCAATGTCAAGACCCATCCATTCATTAGGTATTTCCTGTGCAGTTACTATTTTGCTTACAGAATCTTCTGAGAATTTTTGTGCTGCAACGACATCAATAGGGAGGTAAAATTTCACACCGAGTTTTTTAGCTTCATCCATTATATTCTGTGCTTCATCGAGTAAATCATCCTCGACCAAAGAAGCGCCAATTTCATATCCCATCTGTTTTAAAAATGTAAATGCCATACCCCCACCGATAAATATTTTATCTACTTTAGGCAGTAAATTTACCAATGCTTCAAGTTTGCCTGAAACCTTACTTCCACCCACAATAGCTGCAAAAGGGCGTACGGGATTGTTCATCAGTTTAGAAAAAAAGTTGATTTCACGTTCAAGCAAAAATCCTGCCGCTTTGTGTTTGCTGTCAAAATAATGTGTAATACCTTCAACCGAAGCATGTGCACGATGACTCACACCAAAAGCATCATTAACGTAAAAATCTGCCATAGATGCCAATTTCTTTGCAAATTCAGGGTCATTTTTCGTCTCACCCGATTCAAAACGTAAATTTTCAAGCAGTAGCACTTCATGACGAGGCAATATCTCTGCCATTTTCAAAGTTGAATCATCTACAATACCCAATGCAAGTTCTACATGACGTTTTAAAAGTTGTTGCAACCTTCTTGCTATTGGAGCCATAGAATATTTTTCAACCACTTCATCTTTTGGACGTCCCAGATGCGAGGCTAAAATGACTGCACAATCCTGATCTAAACAATAATTGATAGTTGAAATAGCTGAACGAATGCGACGGTCATCTGAAATATTTCCAAACTCATCCATCGGAACATTGAAATCACATCGGATAAAAACTTTTTTATCTCTTAAATCTAACTTTTTTAGTTGTAGTAGTTCCAAATTTTTTCCTATTTTGAAATATGAAGTGCCATATCTATTAATCTTGTTGAGTATCCCCATT
>JALUBM010000162.1 GCA_027044845.1 Sulfurimonas sp. | reverse complement strand
CTATAAGCGTATGGACGGATACAAAACACTTTGGCAGCCAGGAACTGATCATGCTGGTATTGCGACACAAAATGTTGTAGAAAAACAACTTTTAGAACAAGGAACTACAAAAGAAGCAATAGGTCGTACAGCATTTTTAGAAAAGGTCTGGGCTTGGAAAGAAGAATCAGCTGGTATAATGACCCAACAACTCCGCCATATGGGAGTAAGCCCCGCATGGGAGAGAGAACGTTTTACTATGGATAAAGGCTTACAAAAATCTGTAAAAGAAGCATTTGTTCATCTTTATAATGAAGGTTTAATTGTTCGTGGCAATTACATGGTAAACTGGTGTACACATGACGGCGCACTTTCAGACATTGAAGTCGAACATGAAGAAGAAGACGGTAAATTTTACCATATACTGTACCATTTTGCCGATGGCAGCGGCAGCGTTGAAGTAGCTACAACAAGACCTGAAACATACTTTGGAGATACTGCTGTTATGGTGCATCCTGATGATGAACGATATCAAAACATTATAGGCAAAGAAGTCTTTCTTCCCCTTTTAGATAAAAAAATAAAAATCATTGCAGATTCATATGTAGATATGGATTTTGGAACAGGCGTGGTCAAAGTTACTCCTGCCCATGATCAAAATGACTACGAAGTTGGAAAACGTCATGATTTGGAATTTATCACAGTATTTGACGAAAAAGGGATTTTAAACGACTATGCTGGTGAGTTTAAAGGAATGGAGCGTCTTGAGGCAAGAGAGCCTATTGTAAAAAGGCTACAAGAAGAGGGCTACATTGTTAAAATAGAAGACCATAAACATCAGGTTGGGCATTGTTATAGATGTAAAAATATTGTTGAGCCTTACATTTCAAAACAATGGTTTGTACGCAAAGAAGTAGCAGATAAATCAATAGAAAAAACAAATGCTGGTGAAGCTCAATTTTTTCCTCCCCACTGGATAAATTCATATAACTCTTGGATGGGAGAACTGCGTGACTGGTGCATTTCCCGTCAACTTTGGTGGGGACATCAAATTCCTGTATTTTATTGTGGAGATTGTGACCATGAGTGGGCGACAGAAAAGGAAAATCCTACAGAATGTCCAAAATGTACGTCAAAAAATATTTCACAAGACCCTGATGTACTTGACACATGGTTTTCTTCTGCACTTTGGCCTTTTTCAACTTTAGGCTGGGGAAATGGCGATACAGAGATGGATAAACTTTTTAAATCAGAAGATATGAAAGAGTTCTATCCAAATACTCTGCTAATTACAGGATTTGACATTCTTTTCTTTTGGGTTGCAAGAATGATGATGATGGGTGAACATTTTAACAATCAACTGCCGTTTAATCATATTTACCTACATGCACTCGTACGAGATGAACATGGACAAAAAATGAGTAAGTCCAAAGGTAATGTAATTGACCCTCTTGACATGGTTAACAAATACTCTGCGGACATATTACGTTTTACCCTCGCCATCTCTGCCGCACAAGGACGAGATATAAGAATGAGTCAAGATAAACTCGAACTCAATCGCAACTTTACAAACAAGCTTTATAATGCTTCAAAATATCTGCAAATGAATGTAGAAACTTTTCCTGACATGAGTGGTTTTTGCATCAATACAGATTTAGGGCGTTATATGATGAGCCGCCTGAATTTTGCGACAAAAGAAGTGCGTGCTTACCTTGATGAATACAAATTTAATGATGCAGCACTGACAATGTACCGTTTTTTATGGAATGAATTTTGTGACTGGGGTATTGAACTTTCTAAAGCAGACAAAGGTTCTATAGTAGAACTTGGAGCAATTTTTAAAGAGGCTATGAAACTTCTACACCCTTTTATGCCATTTATTACAGAACATCTTTACCATGAACTCAGTGGAACAACACTTGAAAATTCTGACTCGATTATGATTAAAAAATTTCCACATAAAACAAAACAGCGTAAAGAAGAGAAAACATTTGCAATTATTATGGATGCTATTGTTTCTATCCGCCGTGCAAAAGTTTTAGTTGATTTAGCGAACCAAAAAATCGAGCTTGCTTATGTAAAAATTGACGGACTGAGTAAAAAAGAAAAAGAGATGATGCTTCCTTTCATCGCCAGACTTGCAAAAGTTAATGATGTAAAATTCACAGATACAAAAGTAGAAAATTCTGTCAGTGATATTGCCGATACATGCGAAACTTTTATTCCGACCGATTCTATTGATTTGACACCGATTATCAACAAACTAACAAAACAAGATGAAAAACTACAAAAAGAGATAGGAAAATTAAACGGAATGCTAAATAATGAACGTTTTGTGGCCAATGCTCCGGCAGATGTTTTAGAAAAAAATCGAGAAGCTCTCAACGATGCCCAAGCAAAACGTGTAAAAGTACTTGAACAGCTTAATTCATTAAAGGCATAATTTGTTCGATATAAGAAAATATACATCTGCAAATATAAAAAATGATATTTTATCAGGTCTTGTTGTTGCAGTGGCACTTGTTCCTGAAGCAATAGCTTTTAGTTTTATAGCAGGAGTAAGCCCTATTGTAGGTCTTTATACTGCTTTTATTTTAGGTCTAATTACAGCACTTATCGGTGGGAAACCAGGAATGATTAGTGGTGCAACGGGAAGTGTTGCTGTCGTTATTATTGGTCTCGTTATTCAAGCAAATACAAAATTAACATTGCAAGGTTTTAGTGGAGATGAGTTATATATCCATATGCTTAACTATATTCTACTAGCAACTATTCTTACAGGCATAATTCAAGTCCTTATTGGTGTATTAAAATTCGGAAAATTTATTCGTCTTGTACCTCAACCTGCTCTATACGGTTTTGTCAATGGTTTAGCTATTGTTATTGCCATGGCACAGTTTAAATTTTTTGATAATCAGGGCATAAGTATGTATGTCATTGTTGCCATCACCATGCTTATAATGTATTTTTTACCTAAATATACAAAAGCTATCCCTTCTGGATTAGTTGCTATCGTCATAGTAACACTTGTTGTATATTTTGCACATATTAATACGCTCACAGTCGGATCCTTGGCAAATTTATCTGAGTTTCAAGGAAAACTTCCCCACCTTATTATTCCAGATACACTTTTTAGCATGGATGCTTTTATTATGGTTCTGCCTTACGCTATTATTATGGCACTTGTCGGGCTTATAGAATCACTTTTAACCCTTGCTGTCTTAGATGAGATGAGTGGAACCAGAGGAAGTGGGAATCAAGAGTGTATAGCCCTTGGATGTGGTAATATTGCTTCTGGATTCTTTGGAGGGATGGCAGGATGTGCCATGATTGGTCAGAGTATCATCAACTTCACATCAGGAGGGCTTGGACGTCTCTCTTCTTTTACGGCCGCTGTCGGTCTTCTTATTTTAGTTATTTCCATGACAGATGTTTTGGATGCAATTCCCGTCGGTGTACTTGTAGGCATTATGTTTATGGTAAGTATTGGAACATTTGAATGGTCAAGTTTTTCACACCTTAAACATATGCCTAAAACAGATGTCTTTGTTATGGTCACAGTCACTATTATCACTATTGTTGAAGATTTAGCTATTGCCGTTATAGCAGGTGTTATAATCTCAGCACTTGTATTTGCTTGGAAACATGCACGTATCTGGGCAAAAACATACATAGAAGAAGACGGAGCAAAAGTATATGAGCTTGAAGGTCCTCTCTTTTTTGCAAGTGCTACTACATTTTCAGACAACTTTGATATTCCCAATGATCCGTCAAAAGTTGTTATTGATTTTAAAAACACAAGAGTTTTAGATTTTTCTGGGGTGGAAGCTATTGACTCTTTGGTAAAGAAATATGAAGATGCAGGAAAAAACATTTTACTGCGTCACTTAAGTAAAGATTGTAAAAAAATCATGAAAAAAGCTGGACCATATTGCACCTATGAGGAAGATGATCCTACCTATAAAGTTGCTGTTAATTATTAAGTTATATTTTATATATACAAAATCATAAGGCTAAAACGGCCAGATTGACTGAATAATTTTAGTTCCCCATCCCTGCTTGGTAGCACGATCAACTTCTCCCTCAGTTTTATAGAGTATTTTTGCATCACTAATCTTTGAAGAATTTATCTTATTATACTGATCTATGTCATATGGACGAATAACACCACTTAACTGTACTATCTGTTTTTGATCATCTATAAGAATTTCTCTCTTTCCTGAAATATAATAGTTTCCATTTTTTAAAATTTTAACTATTCTAGCTGAAATAGTTGTGGTAAAACTTGCATTTTTTGTTGCACTACCAGAACCTTTGTAAGCATTATTGGAAGTACTATTAAATCCTATATTGCTAAATCCGTTAACATCTGTTAATTTGGAATTTACTGCAGAGTTTACACCTGTACTCGAGAATAATCCTCCTCCAAGTGTGCTTGTACCTGCTTCTGAAAGTTGTTTGGAACCAGTATTTGAACTCTTTGCAGCCTCAGAAATGACTACGGTCACTATATCACTTACATGCATAGCCTTGTGGTCTGCGAAAAGAGGATTTTTACCCTGTCCAAATATGCTACCCGTGGATGTAAAGTCCTGTTTGTCCTCTTTTGCAGGCATCTGCTCAACATAAGTAGGTGGCTCAAAATTTATTTCAGGATCTGTTAAATTTGCCGTACATCCATTGAAGAGTGTCGCCCCCAATAACAAAACAGAAGCAGTTAACGTGGTTTTTTTCATAAATCATTTCCTACTTATCTTAATTTAGTTATAATACTAGCAAATTTAGTTCCATATAATAAAGGATTTTAAAAATGTCATTACGAGAAACAATTAATCAAGATGTCAAAAATGCTATGAAAGCAAAAGATGCAAAAAAAAGAGATGCACTTAGATTGCTTACAAGTGCTTTTAAACAGATAGAAGTCGATGAAAGAAAGGAACTTACTGATGAAGATGTCATCAAAATTATTCAAACACAAATAAAACGTAGAAATGATGCAGCACACCAATACAAAGATGCAAATCGTGAGGATTTAATGCAGATTGAACTTGATGAAATTGCTTACTATGAAATATATCTACCAAAACAACTCAACGATGAAGAGTTATTAACTAATGTCAAAAGTATCATCGAAAAAGTAGGTGCTACGAGTATGAAAGATATGGGGAAAGTCATGGGTCTAGCAAGTAAAGAACTAGCTGGACGTGCAGATGGAAAACGTATCAGTGATGCCGTAAAAAAAGCACTTTCTTAAAAAAACTCTAAATCTTCATCACTGCCCTCTGCAGCAGCAGCTTCCTCTTGTGGAGTTGCAAATATAAAATGTTCAATAGAAGCACAGTTTTCCAGTAAGGATGCATCAAGATAATGAATATCGGGCGTATTTGGCTCAATAAAAATATACTTTTTCCACGTTTGCAAATCATCTATAAGCCCTTGAATGAAAAACTGTAATTTCTCTTTTTTCTCACTATCAAGCATATTTACTGACAAACGTTGAAATACTTTGTAAAGTGATTCTAAAGATATAGCTAAATCATTAAATTCAATAGTTTCATGAAAAATACTTATATATTTCTCTAAAACGACACAAATAGCATCCAAAATTTCATCGTTAAGTTCTTCTTCATTAAAAAGTATATTTTTAATCTCTATTTCATTTTCAGTTAAATCATCAAGCATATAAGAATCTACTTCAAACTCTTGTAAAAACTCTTTCGCACTAATTTTCTCTTCATCTTTATAATGCATCGTTTCAATATTCATTTGTTTTAAAATACCACTTTTCCTTATAGGTGTATTATTCTTTGATGTTACTTTTTTAGACAACTTCAAAGTTAACATTATTTCACTATTTGAAGCAGTTTTTTTATTAATATTTTTTGACATTGTTTCACCATTTATGACTAATGATTCAAGGTATTCTTGTATTACAG
>JALUBM010000161.1 GCA_027044845.1 Sulfurimonas sp. | reverse complement strand
TCTGTATATAATATCCGTAAGCTTTTGAAAATCTTTAAGTGTTATCAACTTCTTACTCTCTTAATTTATTTATTGCCGTATCCACGCCAAATACAACATACGGCTCATCTTTGTAAGATTCCTTTATTGATTCAAGAATGGCTATATCCTCTTTTGAGCCAACTTCTCCAAGATAATCAACAGCACTCATCAATACATTTACGTCATTTTCTTTCATGATAAGATATCTAAGCAAATCAACACTCCCCTCAAATCTCAAATCACCGAGAATATTTGCTGCAAAAATTCTTATATCTCTATCCTCACTATTTATCAAGTTTTCGATAAACTCTCTTATCTCTTCACCGTAACCCTGCAGAAAAACTATTATGGCATTCCGTAGGTAGGCATTTTCGCTTTTTAACATATCAAGCATTTTTTGAAAATCTTCTTCTCTTCTTGGTTTTTCTGTAAATGCAGAAAATGCATAATCTATATAGACATGGTCATTTAATTTGTTTTCTTTAAAAATTTCACTAAGCATTCTCAACACATAGGAAATCTCTTTGTGCCTGACTATATAATCCAAAGCAGCAAGTCTCAAATCCTCATCTGCATCTTTATCCTCAAATACCTCTTTTGCTTCTAAAAATTCATTAAATACTCTAACCTTGCCACCTTCTGAGGGTTTTTTAAATCCCATCTGATTCCACCTTTCCGTATTGTAATATTTCATCAACGATTTTGGGGAAAGGAAGCTTTTTAACAGCACCACCCCTTTCGTAAGCCTCTTTTGGCATACCATAAACCACAGCTGTTTCCTCACTTTCGGCAATTGTATATGCACCTTTATCCTTTAAAGCTACCATACCGTCTGCACCGTCATCACCTATACCTGTTAATTCTACAGCCATTATATTTTTTGGGTCGCATATTTTTGAGGCTGAAAAAAACATCTCATCGACAGAGGGAACAAAAAATCTTTTCATTGTATTTGGAGCAAGCTTAACACTTAATATACCGCTTGCTTTTTTTGAAAAATGAAGATGCCAACCGCCTTTTGCAATAATAACCTTTCCAGGGACAATCAAATCCCCGGCTTTTGCCTCTATAACATTAAGATTGGAATTTTTATCCAACCTATTTGCAAAACCCGCCGTGAAGGATGCAGGCATATGCTGCACTATACATACAGGGTATGGATAATCTTTAGGCAGAGATACGACTATTTCTTCTATTAGTCCTGGGCCTCCTGTAGATGCACCGATTAAAACAAGTTTTTTTGCTTTTTTTGGTATCGTTGACCTATTTTTGTCTTCTAATTTTGACTCTATTGCCTTTTTCTTTTTTGTAGCAAGCTTTCTTATTGTTAATCTATTTTTTTTGATGCGGCTTGCCATTTCAACTTTTTCCAATATTTCGTTTTTGGTTTCTTCAATATTGAGTGTTATGGTTCCCGGTTTTGGCACATAATCAACAGCTCCTTCGCTTAACGCCTCAAATGTTATATCTGCTTCGTCTTGAGTTAGAGAGCTGACCATAACAATAGGTGTTGGTTTTGCTGCCATTATGTGTTTAACTGCGGTAAGCCCATCCATAACAGGCATATTGATATCCATTGTTATAACATCAAAATCCACTTCATTGAGAAATTCAATTGCCTCCTGTCCGTTTTTTTTTTTTTTAACATCGTATCCGGCTTTATCGAACATATCACCAAGCTGTTTTCTTATTAGGGCGCTATCGTCAACAACAAGAACTTTTTTAGGCATTACTACTCCTTATTGTCTTCCATTTTCAGATTATCAAGCTCATCATCGCTAAACAGCTTATCAACTTTGAGTTTTAAAATAACCCTTTCGCCGTTGTCTAATGTAATTATTTCATCAAACAGCGTATCGCTGCCTTTTGAGCTGCTTAAAGAATCATCCTCAATTGAGAGTATTTCTTTTACATCATCAACCAAAAATCCAATCTTACTATCTTTGATATTACAAATTAATATTTTTGTTGTGTCGGTTATGTTTTTTTCAAAACCGAGTTTTTCCTGCAGGGACACTATTGGTATAACGATACCCCTAAGGTTTATAACACCTTCTACAAATTCAGGTGCATTGGGCATTGGTGTTGCATTTGAATATCTTATTATCTCCTGAACATTATTTATGTCTATGGCAAACTCCTCTGTATCTATGCTAAAAATAACGACCTCTATCATAGAGCTCTCCTTTGTGCCTTTTATTTCTATTTGCTTGTCATCCTCTTCGTCAAGATGATAATCCTTGATGAGCTGTTTTAGTATTTTATTGCTTATAATGGATGCTATTTCTCCATTTTCATCTTTGTAAATAGAATCTATTTTGTTGTCTTTAAAATTTTCAGGCACCCTTTCAATCTGTGATTTTTCTATATCTTTAGCCTCTTCAATAAAATCTACACACAAAGCCACCCGTTTTTTATCATCTTGAATTATAATCAATCTGCTTTTGTTGCTATTTTTGCTTGGATTGAAGCCAAAAAAAGTTGTCAAATCAAGTGTATTGATTATCTTGTTTCTTAACGTAATCATCCCAAGCACAAATGTTTCGCTCTCCGGTATAGGTGTTATTTCCTCCGGAACAAAAACAAGCTCGTTTATAATGTCAATATCTATGGCAAAAAGTTCACTACTCATTCTAAAAAATAAAAACTTGGAAAAATCGTCTTGTGCGTAGCTGTTGTCTCGATTATCTTGATTTAGTTTTTCAACTTTACTGGCAGAGAAAGCTGCAATATCCATCTCTTTTAAAATCTCTTCTATGTCTATGATTTGACATATTTCACCGTTTTCTTTGTAGAAGCCTTCTATCTTTTTATTGTCATCATTTGAGGGTTCATAATTTTCAGGCTTTATAAATGTTATACCCAAAACCTCCTCAACCAATACAGCATATATGTCGCTATCCAATGCTGTGGTTATAAGTCTCGCCGTATCAAGTGTTTCGTCAATTTTACCTAAATCAAAAGAGAGGCCTAAATCGATAATACTAACGATTTTCCCGCCCACAACACTTACGCCTCTAAAGGCTTCATTTGTCAAAGGAACGGGTGTTATGCTTGAAAAACGCAAAATTTGCAGCGCTTTTTCGGAATCAATACCGAGTATCTTTCCATCAACCCTGAATTTCAATATACTCTCTAGCATTTTATATTACCTTAGTTTTGCTGCAGTTCATCTGCCAATACTGCCAACTCCTCAACCAGATTGCTCATCTCCCTAACTGTCTGCTCTATCAAATCTGCTGCCTTTTTACTTTCTCCTGTTCCGTCTTTGATTTGGTCTGAAGCCTGCTCAACCTGCTCTGCTCCCTGAAGAGCCTGTTCTAAGGCTTCTTTATTCTGTTTGTTTGACTGAAGTAATTGTTCAAGGTTGTCGTAAACATCTTTTATATCCTTGCCGACAGCATCAAGCTGTTTTATAAGGTTTGTAAGTTGAACATTTTCCTCTATTTGACCGTTGGATGTTTTCAGCCACGCCTCCATAGTTTCTGATATTTCTTCGTCAAATGCATCCATAGCTTCAAGAATTTTATCAAGATTATCCTGAGCGTCTCTTGCAAGATTTCCAATATCACTGCTTACAACTGCAAAACCCTTGCCGAATTCGCCTGCTCTTGCTGCTTCTATATTGCCTGATACGGCAAGCATAGTGGTCTGAAGAACTATATTATCTATTTTGCCGAGAATTTTGTTCATTTTTTTTGCATATTTTTCAATTTCTATTATGTCTTTCGTTATAACCTCTCCATTTTCCACACTCTTTTGAGTCATTTGAGCAATATCTTTAAGCTCTTCAGACACATACTCTATATCGCTGCTCATTGAGGCTATATTATCTTTAACCTTGCTCAAAGCATTGTTGACATCGTTTACCAATCGTATGGCATTATCTGATACTTCTTTATTTTTTGTAGCATTATTGCTTGCAATTTCGGCTCCTTTTTCAAGTTGAGACAGAGCTGAGACAACCTCACCCATACTTCTTAGAATTTCCTCAACAGCACTGCTTAACTCTTCAGCCGCACTTGCAATCTCTTCTGCATCTTTATTTACATCGGTAGAGCTCTTTAAAACTTCGGAAAGATCATTTAAGCTGTTTGCAGCCTGTTCTGCTTGGGCAAGTGCGCTTGCCTGCATATCTATGGAACTTGTTACTTGGGTCACAGCGCTTGCCTGTTCTTCTGCAGCTGAGGCTATGCCTTCGGCACTTCTTTCCATCTCCTCAACTTCTTCAAGAAGCTTTTCTAATTCTTTAAATGCAGTATGAGCAGTATCTGTTGATTCTTCACCTGTTTTTGCTATATTTGATGCTTTTTCGACAGCTGTTTTTGCTTTTTGGGCAGCATCTTTTATGAGTGATTCAATCTCTTTGACATTTTTTCCGGTATTTTCAAGGTCTTTTTTTACCTTATCTATTATATCTTTTGTTATTTCGGCATTGCTGCCTGAGCCTGCTGCAAGCGTTCTTGTTTCATCAGCCACAACGGCAAATCCTTTTCCGTGCTCTTTTGCCCTTGCAGCCTCAATTGCGGCGTTTAGCGCCAAAAGATTTGTCTGGTCTGCAACCTTGGCTATCATTTCTGCTGCTTCTCCCATGTTGTCGCCAGATTTTTGTAAAGTGCTTGATTTTACTGCTACACTTTCTGCAACCTTTGCTGCCTGATTCATACGATTACCTGCCTCTGTGGCATTGTTTACAACAAGTGACACAGAATCAACAGATTTTTGGGTTTTCTGTATAGCATATTCGCCATCTTTGACTATTGATTGAGTCGTTTTTGTAATTTCAACAACAGCACTTGATAATTCCTCGGCTGCCCCGGCATTTTCTTCACTTGCTGCTGCTATCTGCTCCATTGCACTCTTTAGCTCTTCTATGGCGCTAACACCCTCTTGTGTTTTTGCAAGCAAATCCTGAGACAGTTTTGCCATGCTTTCGCTAATTTGCTGCTGTTTGGCAAGTGTTCTTCTTTTTCTTTTTTCATTTACCGAGTTGGTGTTTGTATTAACTTGAGTATTTATGCTTGCTGCGGGTTTTATTGTATTGCTTGGAATAGTTGTATTACTGCCGCTTCCTGTCTTAGTAATAAATCCCATAAATTTTTCCTCCTTGTTTTAAAACAATTCTAAATCTTCTGTTTTATCCTGTTTATTCAAATCATTAAAAACCAACTCAAGCTGAGCTACGCTTGAATATATTGAAGCATCAAGATAGTGTATATTCAAAGCCGTCTTTTCATTTAACACCTCTTTTGTCCATTTATTTAAATCATCAACCACATTATCTATAAATGTTTTTAGGGTAGTTTTTTGTTCTTCGTTTATCTTTTTGTAAATTTCTGATACAGACTCCATAAGTTTTATAATAACAAAAGACATATCCATAAATTCTATTGTTTGGTTAAATAACTTTGCAAAAGCGTCAAATACTTGCAAAGATGCTTCCAAGTAATAGTCGTCAAGCTCTTTTCGAGCATCCTGCAAATTGTAAAAATCATTAAGAATATCGTTTATATTATCCATGTCTTCTTGCTCTATCTTATATTCGTCAATCCAAGATAGAGCGCTAACTTTTTCTGTTGTGGTTTTGTTTAGAAATTCCATATTCTGTTTTTCTGTTTCACTGCTTTCTTCAAAATCTTCAAAGTCAAGAAATCCAAAATCATTTTCCAATTCTTCAGGTTCTGTGTTTGAAAAATCAATGAAATTATCAGATATTTCTTCTTTTTGATTTTCTATATCTTTTTGGGATATACTGTTTTGGTTTTGTTCATCCATTATACTAAAAATCAAAGATTGATTATTCTCTTTTTGTAAAAATGTTCTTTTATGACTGATTCTATCTAAAATAGTTTTATGCTTAGATAAATACAGATCGTTCTATCTAAAAAAATCAATATCTTATCCAATCTGTCTAATTTAACTC
>JALUBM010000160.1 GCA_027044845.1 Sulfurimonas sp. | reverse complement strand
AATATAAAGAGACTTATGGACTATTTAAAAATACAAAAGGTTCCTTCACTCGAAGGTACTATAAATATATCAGGTGCAAAAAATGCATCTTTACCTCTTATTGCCATGAGCATACTTGCAAAAAATAATGTACATATTAAAAATCTACCACATGTAGTAGATATAAATACACTTTTAAAATTACTTTCTAATCTTGGTGCCACATGTGAATTTTTAAATGATAGAGTTATAGTAAATACAACAAGCTTACATGAAACAAAAGCAACCTATGACATTGTTAAAACAATGCGTGCTTCCATTTTAGTGCTTGGCCCTATTTTGGCTCGATTTGGACATTGTGAGGTATCACTGCCTGGGGGGTGTGCAATTGGACAACGCCCAATTGACTTACACCTAAAAGCTTTAGAGCAGATGGGTGCGGAGATAGATATAAAAGCTGGTTATATTGAAGCAAGAACACCCAATGGACTTCATGGATGTGAAATTATTTTTGACAAAGTGACTGTCACTGGTACGGCAAATATAGTGATGGCAGCGGCACTTGCAAAAGGAGTAACAACTATCACAAATGCGGCAAGAGAACCTGAAGTCGTCCAACTTTGTGAAGTACTCAATGAAAGTGGTGTCAAAATAAACGGTATAGGCACAGCAGTTCTTGAAATTCATGGAACAAATGGAGAGCTTCTTAATATGCAAGAATTTGCTGTCATACCAGATAGAATTGAAGCAGGAACATACCTTTGTGCAGGAGCTATTACAAAATCAAAGCTCACTCTCACACATGTAGAACCAAAACATTTAGGAGCAGTTATTTCTAAACTTGAAGAGATGGGCAGTACTTTTACTATAGAAAAAAATACGATAACTATACACCCTTCACAAACAATCAAATCTGTAAAAATCACAACTCAGGAATATCCAGCATTTCCTACAGATATGCAAGCTCAATTTGTAGCACTTGCAACACAGGCAGATGGTGTTTCCATTATAGAAGAAAAACTTTTTGAAAATAGATTTATGCATGTTAGCGAACTGCAACGAATGGGAGCAGATATTACATTAAACGGTCATACTGCAACTATTAACGGTAAAACTGAGCTATGTGGGACAGATGTTATGGCAACAGATTTGCGAGCTTCAAGTGCACTTGTCTTAGCGGCACTTGTCGCAACGGGAGAAACGAATGTACATCGTATATATCACTTAGACCGTGGCTATGACTCTTTAGAAAAAAAGCTACAATATGTCGGAGCAAAAATACAAAGACTAAAAGAGTAAGTATTTTTACTCTTTAAAAACTATCATCTCATACAAACTTTTTTTTGTGACAAGTGATTTTTCAGGGGCTACAGAATGTGCATTTTGTGCCGTTTGCACTTCATATCGTAAATCTGCTATATCTTTTTCCATAGTATCGATTGTCTCTTTTAAATTTAAAATAATATCAACACCTGCCAAATTTACACCAAGCTCTCTTGTTAATCGTAAAATAAGCTTTATTTTATCAATATCTCGTTGGGAATAGAGTCGTATGCGTCCATCTGAGCGAGAAGGATTAATTAAATTTTCTCTCTCATATTGACGTAACGTCTGTGGATGAATATCTAATATTTTTGCAACGATACTAATGAGATATACTGGTTCATCATAATGATGTATCATGCTTCTACCTTCCTTTTATGCTATTTTAGGTAATTTTTCTTTCATTACCTCTACTAATTCAGTGTCTAAATCTTCAGCTTTTGGTAACAAAATATTTGCTTTTAGATATAGATTTCCCCTTTGTTTCGTTTTCCGATTCATGGCACCCATACCCTTTACACGAAATCTCTGTCCATTTTTTGTATTTTGTGGTATTTTAAGTTTAATCTCTTTGTCTAAAGTCTGTACAGATATTTTCTCACCAAATAATGCAGCATATAAAGGGACATCAATAGTTTTCACTAGGTCATCTCCTTCTCTTTCATATTCAGGATTTGGAGCTACATGTATGCGTAAAAAGAGGTCACCAGCTCTACCATTTTGAGCATGTCCTTTACCTTTGACACGCATTCTTTCACCATCTTTAACGCCAGCAGGAATTTTAATATCAAAACGCTCACCATTAACCGAAACAGAATGTGAACCACCTAATATAGCTATGGCAAACGGAATTGTCACATTTGCTTCTATATCAAGATTTGGTTCTTGGTATCGTCGCTGCCCTCCACCGAAACCTGAGCCACCAAATCCTGATGCTCCAGCACTATTAAAACCGCTAAAACCGCCACCGCCAGAAAACATTTGACGAAGCATTTCATCTAAATCTACATTGCCACCTTGACTTTGTGAAAAATCATGGAAGTTTTGCCCTCCAAACATACTGTCACCATACTGGTCATACTGTGCTTTTTTCTCTTTATCACTCAAGACTTCATATGCAGCATTAATTTCTTTAAATTTTTCTTCTGCACTGACCTCTTTATTGACATCAGGATGGTATTTACGTGCTAATTTTCTGTATGCTTTTTTGATTTCTGATTCATTTGCGTTTGGAGACACTTCAAGTGTTTCATATAGTGATTTACTCATATTTTATTCCTTCTAGTAAATTATTATAAATATCTTATTAGCGAAATTATATCACATAAGTTGAGCGTATGTCAATCAACTATAAGCTTTTATCTAAAAGAAAAAGAAAAAGAGACTTAACAACGTAAAGAATACGTTGTTATCGTAATTTTAGTGAAGAAAGTGACGAATCTCTGAAAAGTATAAACTCATGCCAAACTCATTGGCAGCGTCAATTATTTCATTATCTCTAATTGAACCACCTGGTTCTATAACATTTTTTACACCTGCTTCTGCCGCTGCATCAATCGAATCACGGAACGGAAAAAATGCTTCTGAAGCAAGAGCACAACCACTTACGTCAAGTCCCATGTCTTTTGCTTTTTTGAGTGCACATTGTGCAGCGTCCACACGACTCGTCATTCCCATACCAACTGCCACCATCGCTGCATTTTTAACATAGACTACACAATTTGATTTTGTGAGGCTTGCCACTTTATAAGCGATTTCTAAATCTTTCATTTCCTCTAAAGTCGCTGCATTTACAGAGACACGCTTCGCATTTTTCACTTCATCATCTTTTACTTTATCTGCATTTTGATAAACAAAACCACCGTCAATATGCTTAAAGTCTTTTTTATCATTTGCCAAAATAAGTTTATCTGCACCCATCTCAAAAAGTTTGATACGTTTCTTTGTGGCAAAAACTTCTTGGGCTTCTTCTGTTATACGTCCTGCAATAATGACTTCAATAAATATTTCATTCATCTTCTGTGCCATTGCTTTATCAACTGTACCATTTACTGCGACAACACCACCAAATGCAGAAACAGGATCACATTTAAGTGCTTCAATATAAGCATCAAGTAAATTGTCACGAATAGCAAATCCACATGGATTCCCATGCTTAGAGATACAAACAGCATTATCATTGCCAAATGCAGAAGCAATTTTAACCGCACCGTTTAAATCTGTAAGATTATTAAAACTTGCTTCGCCTTTGAGCGTTTTAAAATTATTTGAGAAATGTTTGTTAAATTCATACAATGCACCTTTTTGATGAGGATTTTCACCATAACGTGTATTCATCACTTTATCGCCCACTATAAATTGTTTCTCGCCAAAACCTTCATTAAAACGTTCATTCATATAATTTGCTATCATAGAATCATAGGCTGCTGTATGCTCATACGCTTTTATCATAAAACCACGACGAAAATCTTTTGTATTTTTTTCATTTTCTATTGCGTCAATAACTACATCATAATCGCTCACATTCGTAACAATCAATACAGCGTCAAAATTCTTTGCCGCTGAACGAACCATTGCTGGACCACCAATGTCGATATTCTCAATAATATCATCAAAATCATTTGTTCGCTCTATTGTCTCTTTAAAAGGGTACAAATTTACACAAACCAAATCAATCGGCTCAACACCCAACTCTTTTGCCTGATCTAAATGCGATTGTTTATCGCGACGATGCAAAATACCTCCATGAACATAAGGATTTAATGTTTTTACACGTCCTTCAAAACATTCTGGAAATTTTGTTACTTCATCAATTTCAATAGCACTCACACCATTTTCATTAAGCAGTTTATATGTGCCACCTGTTGAAATAATTTGATATCCGTTTTTCACCAATGATTTACAAAAATCAACAACACCACTTTTATCGCTTACGCTTACTAATGCTCTTTTCATTAAAACCTCAAAAAAATAAATTATACTATTTTATCTAAATTGAGTTTAGAAGATGGTAAACTTAAAAAAATAAACGAAAAGGAATATTATGAAGCGAAACATAGCTATACTTTGTTCTGGTGGTGATGTCTCTGGTATGAATCCTGCCTTAAAACGATTTGTTGAGTATGCTTTAGAAAACAAACTGTTACCTTATTTTATTTATGATGGATATGAAGGCTTAATTGATAACAAGATTAAAGAAGCAAATTACTGTGATGTTACCAGCATTATCAACCGTGGAGGCACAAAAATAGGAAGTGCCAGAAGCAAAAGATTTATGGATGCTAAATATCGTACAATTGCCAAAAAAAATTTAGATAGACTAAATATCTCAATGTTAATCGTTCTTGGCGGCGACGGTTCATTTCGTGGCTTACATCAATTTTACAAAGAACATAAAGTTAAATTTTGTGGTATTCCCTCAACCATAGACAATGACATTTACGGTACCGAGTACTGTTTAGGGGTTGACACAGCACTCAATATGATAAAATTTTCAATAGACTCCATTCGAGATACGGCATCTTCTTTTAAAAGAGCTTTTATAATAGAAACAATGGGAAATAAATGTGGTTACCTAGCCCTCATTTCACATCTTACATCAGGTTCCGAACTTTGTTTAATTCCTGAATTAAGCTATAATTTAGATGATTATGAAGAAAATTTCAGACAACAAATAAAAAATGGACGTAGATATTTTATTGCTATCACAGCAGAAGGCATTTCGCAAGACTCTGCAGAAATTGCCAAGTGGTTTGAAGAAAAAATTGGTATTGAATCAAGAGTAAATGTACTCGGACATCTGCAACGAGGAGGAAATCCTACCGTAAAAGATAGACTAATGGCATACAAATTCATAACCTATGCAATAGATGGTTTACTAAAAAACAAAGATAAAAGTATTATTTGTTATACAGAAAGTGGGTTTGATTATAAAAAGATAGATGCAGTAACAAATACCCCTCATAAATTAGATTATGAGCTTATAAATTTTATAAGCTCATAACAATATTAGTGTTGACTAAAAGTCACCACTCGCAGCACGTTTAGGAATCTCAGTCATTGCTTTTTCAACTTGTGTAGCTAATTTTAACATTTTTGGAGGTAATGGGTAACCGCCGTGAATAGCAAGTCTTAAATTCATAGTAATTAAATATGCATCACCATTTCCATACTGAACATACATAACTCTACACGGCATAAAACCACCGAAATAACGAGAATGGTTTAAGAAAACTTTTGCAATATATAATGAACAAAGAGAATAAATTCTTGCTTCTTTTACTTCATTTGGCTTTGCATCTTTTTTTGTAAACATTTTTACATAGCCAGTAAGTCTCATATTATACTCTTCAGCAAGAGCAGTAATAGACTCTTTTACATCATCACCACTTACATCTTCTGCAACTTTAAATTCTTTCATCATGGCTTTTGCTGGATCACCATCTTTTACAACTTCTGTAAACATATCATCATATGCTGCCATTGCACCATCATCAAGCTTATGCTGACCCATTACCGCAGTCCAACCCATATGCACAGTAGAACAACCTGACGTCAGCATCATAACTGCTAAAACACTTAATCCTAAAATTATCTTTTTCATTCGTTTCCTTTAAATTTAATACAAAAAGATTTTACTACCAAATAGATTAAAAGAAATTAAATTATTACAATTAATTAGCAATCTCTATTAATAATAATAACT
>JALUBM010000159.1 GCA_027044845.1 Sulfurimonas sp. | reverse complement strand
GTAAGTAATAATCAATAGTGAAATAAAGCCACTTTTTGTATAAAAGACATCTTTTAGACCAATTTTCTTTTTATACATAGTGTCAAATATTGTTTTTTCAATTATTATCCATTCTGGCTCTTTTTTAGTATTGCTCATCTATAATTCCATAAAAGTTATTATCGAAATTATCTTTTTTTGGTCTTTTTGCTTTTTTATTTTTTTTATATACACCATATCGTATAGTATTTCTTTTTTTTAACGCATTAACAGAATCAAATGTTTTTTTTTCAAAAGCATTGAATCCATTCATATCATCTTTTAAATCTTCTAGCCAATAGCCTTTGTTATTATATAAAATTTTATTTACTTGACCCAAATGCTTTGGATATGGTTTTATTTTTAAATTCATGTTTCCACATCCACTTAGTAATAATATCAGCATAGCACTTAGGTATATTAATTGTGTGTGCATTTTCATAATTGCTTTCTAGTCCTTTTTTTACTTTGCATTTTCTATGCTTCTTTGTTTTTTTACTTCAAAAAGTATTTTATCAAGATAACCATTAGCCATCACTTCTTCGCTTAGAATCGTTTTTAGCATTTTAATATCACTCTCTAATTCATAATTTATTTTATCATATTTATCTTTAAGGTCATCTAATTTATCCTTAGTGTTGTCAAATTTTTTATTTATTTTTTTAAGAGCCTTTTTATTATATTGTGACAAATCCTCTTCACATGAAGCATCTGGATAACAATACGCAGATACACTTTCTACAGTTATTATGCTTATAGCAAGCAATAATAATATTTTTTTCATTTTTAACTTCTGCTTTTTAAATAATCCCCATATGTATAAGGATTTAATTTTACTTCAACAATCTTGAGACCATAAGGATTCAGGGCTGTGCTATATTTTGTTGGGTCAATAAACCCTTTTATTAAGATAATATCATTTGCAATAAGTTCTATTGGTTTATTATCAACTTTATTTATAAAATCTTTTACCGTTTTAAAGGTGATTTTCATTGTAAAGCTTCCTTTCCCATCTCCTTGATAAGTATAGTTTGTTTCTAATATTGAGCTTTTTTTTGCAATCTGCCCACTTTTTAATAGATTATAGTAATATCTAAGAAAAGACATTGTTACTTTTTTTGATATAAAAAATTCTTTATATAATAATGCAAAGTTCTCATCAACATTCACAAGTGATGCTGGGCTTGTAATCTTTGAGGACGTTATGCTGTCAAAACCATGTGTTAATGTAGCTTCTGATGCTTCCATATTCCTTGCTATAATGGCTATATAATTTTCAAAAACTTTACTGTCTGTGTTTACAAGCTTTCTGTCAAGTAAGGCGACTCTTCCATCTTCTGTCCCATAGATTATGTGCTCTGATGCAATATTTATTCTGCTAATTGTTTCTTTTTTAAAATCTTTAATAGCAATTATATAATACACAAGCAAAATGATTATAACTATATTTGAAACCCCATTTAACCACCAATTTTTCACAAAAAAATCATTTAGTTTTTGCATGTAATTATTTTCTTTTAAAGCCATTTTTTTATCCTTATTTTTAATTTGCAAACATTTCTAATTCTGTATCTGTAAGTTCAAGTTTGCACGAACTTATTCCCTGTGACGATATAATTCCAAGTGAACGAAAAGGAATATTCTGAGTTAAATATCTTATTGTATCTTGGGCTGGAAAAATATCTTCAATATCTCTTGTGAGCGCTACTCTTTTCTCTTTTGATTCTGGCATTAAAAACATAAAAGTAGAACACCCATCAATAATGTTTCTTGGAACATGATTTACTTGTTGTGCAATAAACAGTGCGTGTATTTGGAACTTTCTTCCTTCAAATACGGTCTTTTCCATCATCCTCGTAATACTTTCATTGTCATAAAAAAAGTTTCTTGATTCTTCAAAAATATAAAGAACTTGAGGCATGATTCCACCATTATTTTTCATTTTTACCGCATATTCAATATCTTTTCTGTAGACCATTGCAAAGAGAAAAGTAAAAACAGACCTAAGTAATGCTTGGTCTTCTTTTATTTGATTAAACTCAAAGCTATAGAATTGTTTATTGTTAAAATTTAGTGATGACAATCCACTAAATACAGATTCTTTTGTTGCTGATATTCCTTGTAATTTTTTATATAGTGTATCATGTATTTCTTTATCCACACTGTTCATATCAGAGGCGTTTGAGCGTTTTCTGACATTTGCCATTATATCAAGTATTGTTGGCTTTTGGAGCTTAGAAACGCCAGCAACATCTTCTATCTCATCAGTTCTCGTTGTCATGTCGTACCCTAACTTCACAGCTTCGTCTATGAAATCTTTATATGCCACACTACTTATTTTTTCCAACTCTTTGAGAGTTTTGTACTTATATTTTTTGTTTTTATATACGTCTCTTAGTGCGGACACAAAAACAGCTTCTTCTGATGCTGTTAATGCTGATTCCCCTGTTTCTTCTAGTATTACAGATGCTAGTAATACCGCAGTTGATAATGATTCCGCATCGAGTTTTGGGTTTTCAATTTTTGCAATTGGAGTTTTTTCACTTTCTCCATAAACGATAATATCTGTGATTGAAAATCTTAAAGCTTCCTTAACTCCATTAATAATGCCTACATCATTAGGGTATATGTTTTTAATTGCATTTAATAATTTTGCGGATGAGCCACCAATTTCAAAATATCTAGTTTTCACTTCTTTGAATCTATCAATTTTTTGCTCTTCTATACTATATCTCATTATCGATTTAACTATTTTTTGTACGGCAACAGATTTACCTGTACCTGCATCTGCAATTAAAACTGAATGTGGATTTTCATTTGCTCGATAACAAAAATTTGTTGGTGCATCAAAAAGGTCTCTCCCTTTAAAGTCAATTTTTATGTCAACCCATGTTTTGTCGGATGATATTTTTTCCATATCTTTTTGCGTTAATGATTTTTTTGTTCTAATCCCAATAATACTATCAAGATATGAAATAGGAAGAAGGGCATCATAGTCCATCTCTCTTGTAAGCATAAGAGATTTTGATATTATGTCGATTTTTTGTAATTTCTTTTCCACTAACTCAAATCCAAAACTTCCTGCTGTATTATTTGCTTCACGGGTGCTATTTGATAAGATTATTGTATTTATTACTGCTGTATCTAGCTTTCCTGCCCTGCTTGCATCTCGGAGATTTTTAAATTCACCAGCTTTTTTTCGGTCTAATATATTCGCATAATTTATTGATTTTTCAATTACATAGTTTGTTCCTTTGTCCGAAAGGTCTATATTCATTTCCATGATTCCATCAAAATCTTTTCTAAAATTATTTAAGTAATTGAAATTTTTTTTATTTGTATATTGAACTACTTGAAAAAGCTTATACTTGTCATCTATATTGAACGCTCCTTCTTCTAAGATTGAAGTCATATTATATTGCATTGCATCAATAATATTCTTTTTGTTCAATTTTGATGCAGAGACCGTAGGGTCAACGGTCAATGTTGAATCATTTGGATAGTATTCTGTTACTTTGTATATATCAAAAAGGAACTGTATAGTATCTTCTGCTTCAAGAATTGGTAAGCTCGTTCTATCTGCTATTGCATTTGCTACTTCTTTTGAAAAAGTTGCAACATACCCAACTTGAAAGTTTTTGTTTTTCAAAAAATAATAAGTAAATTGAGCATCTTCTGAGTGTCTTAATGCCGTCTTTAACTCTTTTATCCCTATGTTTTCAAAATAATTATTGCGTGTTTCTAGTTTAATCACATACAATACTTCTTTTTCTTTTGGTCTTCCAAATACATGAAGACCTTCTTTTGATATTCCTTTTATGGAAAGAACCTTGTTGAAACTCAAATATTTATAATAATTATATAATGGTTTTCCTAAAAATGATAAAAGCGATACGATTTTATTGTTGTTTTTGCTCATTTATTTTCCTTTTTTAATCTTAATACTTTTTTCTACGAAATTTTTTACTCTACTTTTGTATGTATATGAATTAAATGTTGGCAATCCTTTGGTATATTTTACTATTTGCAACGAATGGCTTTTAGCAATACCTTTTAAAAATACTGCGGGAAATAGAAAATGTATCGTGAAAACAACAATTGTAAAGACAAGTGTTGACAACACTGCTGTTATTACATCTACTTGCGAAGTATTATTTGATTGTTGCGTTGCTTTTCTGTATCCCATAAAAATGAATGTTCCAATTAAAAAAAGGGGGATTCCCATGAAAACTATTGTTAAGGCAATCCATATTGCTATTATAATGAACAACAAGCTTGCTATTTCTATTGATGCTCCACTGTTTTGTAAGCTATCTATAACCGATACTAAATTTACTTCTAGCCAATTCACTTTAAAGAAAAGTAATGTTGCCGTTCCTGCATCTATTGAAGAAGCAGAACTATATTTTGAGAATGTATCTATTATTGATATGAAAAACCAGATTGCAATCAATGATACTATTTGTAATATAAAAGCTTTTAGCATTACCCCATAAATTGTTTCTTGATTATCTTTTATCTTTTTTATAGATGAAATGTAAATTCCAAAAACACTACCATAGCCAAAGAGTAAAAACAGAATTCCAAAAATCATTATTGATACAACATCATTACCTGATAGCGCTATAGAACTTCCTCCCCCGCTTGTATTTGATGAGGCTCGCAACATTGTCCCACCAAGGGCTTGTAATAAATTATTTGTCATTTTTTTATCTTCCGCTTACTTGATATTTTCCATTATTTTTAGACATATTTAGATAATTTTTATTGTTTCTGATATTTATATTTTTATAACTTTCTTTTCTGTAGTTAATTAAGCTATTTTTGTTTCCCTTGATTTTAATATTGAAATCAACATAAAACTCTGTTTGTTTTTGTATTTTATATAGTGGATAATTGTTGTCTTTATAAAAGTTTCCTAAAATATTAACAAATGAGCTTAATAGTTGTATTCCTGCTATCGTCAAATATGTTGTTGTATCAGGAGCTTTTGTGTTTGTTGCTTTAACAATACTTGTTCCTGATGGAGAAGCTACTGCTGATAATTTCTCTTGTGTGTCTGATTGTTTCTTTTGTTCCAAATAGTCCATTGAAGTCGTATAAGCTATATCATTTGTTGTTATTGCCATATCTGCTAACAAGTTTTTAATTTTTACATCATTAATGAATGTTGCAAGGTTTAAATTTGTTTGGTCAACCGTCAATATCACACCATTGTTAATTGGAATCTTTCTGCTTCCTTGCCTTAAATATATAGGCTTCCCTATTAATGCAAGTTTGTTAAAAATCGGAACAAAAGATGCAAACATTTGTGTGTTTTCTATTCCAAGTTCATTCTCATCTAATCTACAATCCATTACTGAATACGCTTGCATTCTTTGCACTACTACATTGTTTGACACACTACAATATCCTGATAAATTATAAATTTTATCTTCTTGTTTTTTTGAATTTCTTTGGTCGGATTTTTCTTTCATAGCAAGGTATTCTAATACTTTTTTGTCATGAAGTTTTTTGTTATTAACAAGGAAATTTTCATCTTTTCCAACATTATCGTTATTTACAGCGTTTATGCTTCTGTCGTCTTTTTTTATTAAATTATAAATTGCTACATCTTCGTATGTATCATTATTGTATTCTATGGAGGATGTTGTCTTTGCTTTTCTCGTACCACTATCTTTTAGTTTAGAGTTGTTTTGTTGATGGAGGGCTGATTCGGCTGTGAGTTGTTTGATAATTTCAGTTTTTGACAATTCTGCACTTAGTGGTGCAAAAAAAATTGCAATCAATAATAAGGTAGTTGCCAAAGATCCTTGCCATAGAGCTAGATCTGTAGGACACTCTATCGACAAAGCAACCGGTGCAGAAAACTTCTCCATAACTCCATTAAAAGTTAAAGGTGTATTTGAACTATCGTTTACACTCCAATACAACTCATTGCTTTTATCAGAAGGAGACATGTCTAAAGGATGGAGTCATAATTATACAGTTTCATCGTATGTAGAA
>JALUBM010000158.1 GCA_027044845.1 Sulfurimonas sp. | reverse complement strand
AAATAGAGGTGGATTTGAGCCTAATATTGACGGTCCAAATGGTCCTGAAAATGTGCGTAAGTTTTATGCTAACCCTAAAAACTTTGGTGGACAAACATATGATGTTAAAAATCCAGCATCAAGATGCATGAAAAATTGTCAAGAGCCAACTGCGAAAGTAGTTTATATTAAAGGTGGAGGAATACATGATTTTCATCCACCATTATCTGAAGTAAGAGATTTGCCAAAAGTAAAAAGTACAGCTTTTAATGCCGAAAAAGCATATAGTGCGAACTGTGTCATGTGTCACGGTTCAGAGGGAATGGGTGCTCCAGTATTAGGAAATAAAACAGACTGGGCACCGTATATTGCAAAAGGCATGAATGATATTTACAAAAATGGTATTAAAGGTATAAATGGTATGCCTCCAAAAGGTGGGTCAAGTCTTTCAGACGCTGACTTTGAATCAGTGGCTGACTACATAGTAAGTCACAGTAAATAAAATAAAAGGATAAGAAAATGGAAAGAAGAAAATTTTTAAGTATGACTTTAGGTGCGTTAGCTTTAGCTGTTGTACCTGCAAGCGTAAGAGCAGCAGATTTTAGAAAATCAAAGCCAGATGTATGGACGACTAAGAATGTAATGAATGGTACTAAGGTGACTGAAGAGGGTGTAATGAGTGCTATTAAAGCACTTTATGGCTCAAACTCTTTAACTATGGAGGGTGTAAAACTAAAAGCTCCTGATGTTGCGAGTAATGGTGGTGCTATTCCTGTTGATTTTTCAACAGACAAAGATATAAAAAGTATCGCAGTTTTTCAAAATGCTAATCCTGAAGCAGCTGTACTAGTTGTAGATGTGAACAAATATAGTATTAATAAATACTCTATCAAAATTAAAATGGCTTCATCTGGAACTATTACAATCGTAGCACAAGGGAATGATGGCAAGCTCTATGCTGCTCAAAAAACTTTAGATGTTGCACTTGGTGGATGTGAAGGTTAATTCTTTTACATTATAAAATTAAATAATTAAAATAACTTATTAAGGAAATAAAATGGCTGGAATTAAAGCAAAAGCAAAATTAAAAAATGGTGTAGTTAAAGTTAAATTGTTGATTAAAAATCCATCAATGACATACAATATGGCTGAGAAAAAAACTGGGAGCAGAGATAATGCAGATTTCATTACTCACTTAAGTGCTACTTTAAATGGTGAAATAGTAGCTGACTTTTCAACTTCTCAATTCTTATCTAAAAACCCTATCTTTAAATTTGAATTTAAAGGTATTGGTGCGAAAAAAGATAAAATTGAACTTGTTGCAATGAACAATCATGGAAAAACTTACAAAGGAAAAGCTAAAATCAAATAATTTTAGCTTCTTATTTAGTGGGTATTAATTACTTACCCACTACCCTCTCAACTTTTTATAACAATACAAATAATGAGCAAAAAAATAAATGAAAAAAAAGATACAAGGTAAAGTTTTAAAATTATTCATTACAAAGAATGATACAAATAAAACTAGAGTTATAAGAGAACAAATTAATGCTGATGAAAATGGAATTATCCATGATAAATTTTATAATAAAAATAATCTAAGAGCTATTTTAATCACCTCCACACAAAGTTATGACATGGCGTTCAATGAAAATATCAATTTACCTGAAGGTACTTTAGGTGAAAATATTCTAATAGATATTAATCCTTATCACTTATGTGCAGGGGAAAGATTAACCATTGGCAATACAACTTTAGAAATAACACAAAATTGTACACTCTGTAAAGGGCTTACAACTATTAATTCAAAACTACCTAAACTTCTAAAAAATGATAGAGGTATATTTGCAAAAGTTATTAGTGGCTCTACAACAATCAAAATAGGTGACATAGTATATATAGACTAATATGTGAAAATTTCTCTAAGTGTTAATAATTAATGAAGAGTAAAAGAGAATGATAAGACAGCAAAAGATAGCTCTTATCTTTGCTGTTTAAAAATCATCATTCCCAAATTCTTTATCTGCTTCTTGCTGATATTTTTGATCTTCTTCTTTTTTTAAGTCTGCTTTTGATAAAACAGCTTCATGCAAAAATTGTCCAAAGAATGTTTTTGATTCTGTTTTAGCAAGGAAAAGATAAACTCCTGTCGTTAAGCCAATAATTACTAAAAATACAATAATCTTTTGTATAGGATTAAATATTTGTATCGGTTCTTTTGCACGTATTTCACATGTTCCCCCTGGACAGTGCGTTGGACCTTCTTGCATTATTACTTTATAAATCATACAGCCGACACATATTGCCCAGGCACTCTCTAAAAACATCAAAAGCAAACAAAGAACACAAATTAGAACCTTATAAAAGGTAATATCCCAATGTAATACAAACCAGTCAAGCATAGGCAAAGAGATAAGCCAACCGAGTGTCCATGCAAATCGTTTTTGTAAACCACCGACATATTCTGGTCTCTGATTCTGTACAACTAACTTACCCAATAATAAAGAAGGAGAATATTTTGGCGAAATCATTCTTGCTGTAAAATCAAGGAATAGAAATGCCAAATAAACTCTTGCAACGATAATATGATTATAACCTATACCTACAAAAATAACTATCATGCCTAATGCAAATAAAATTCCCGCTGCTGCTCTTGCTTCTCGTTCATTGATTACGGTTACATCATATCCAGAAACTTTTTCTCCATATTCCCATAAAATATTCTTAAGATTCAAAGGCACTCCTATAATTTATTGTTATGCAATATTATACACCAAAGAAGTGATTATTTGGAAAACAAAAACTCTATAAGAGACTTATTTTGATTCTAATTATAGTATTTCAATACTCCATCCATAGCAGAGCCCATATTTAGCAATAACATGTCTGCTATAACAAGTGCCGCCATAGATTCGCATACCACAGTTCCACGAATTGCAACACAAGGGTCATGTCTACCTTTGAGAGAAAAATCGACTTCTTGGTTTTCTATCGTTACTGTATGCTGTTCTTTAAAAATAGAAGGAGTCGGTTTAAAATAAACATTCAATATTATATCCTCTCCATTGCTTATTCCACCTAAAATTCCACCTGAATGATTTGATTCAAAACCGTTTGAACGTATTTGATCATTATTTTGTGAACCGTACACTCTGGCACTGAACACCCCATCTCCAATTTCTATGGCTTTAACTGCGTTAATTCCCATCATGGCATCTGCTAAGACACCATCAAGCTTATAATATAATGGCTGTCCTAGACCTATTGGAACACCTTTTATTATAACACGAGAAACACCACCAACAGAATCATGCTTATTTTTTGCTTTAAGAATAGCTTCTTTTTGTGCTTCTTCTTTTTCTTTATCAAGGGCATAGATGATACTTTTTTTAGCAGATTCATAATTAAAAGTTTCTGCTTGTATCCCCGCGACTTCACTAATTCCACTCAGTACCGTAATTCCAAGTTTTTTTAGCATTAATTTTGCTATCGCACCCGCAGCAACTCTTGCTGCAGTTTCTCTAGCCGAACTTCTACCCCCGCCTCTATAATCTCTTAAACCATATTTATGAAAATAAGTAAAATCAGCATGTCCTGGACGAAAAACATCTTTAATATTTGTATAATCTTTAGACTTTTGATTTGTGTTATATATTACCATCGCTATCGGGGTACCTGTACTTCTTCCTTCAAATACACCACTTAATATTTCAACTTTATCTGCCTCTTTTCTTGCAGTTTCAAATTCACTCTTACCAGGTTTTCTTCTGTCAAGTTCACTTTGAATATATTCTTCATCAATATCGAGTCCTGCAGGTACACCATCTAATAAACAGCCCAATGCCTTTCCGTGTGATTCTCCAAAAGTTGAAAAGCGTAACTTCATACCGAAACTATTCACTATTTTCCCTTGTTTAACATGTTTACTGCAACTCTTGCTGCTTCTTGTTGTGCTATTTTTTTACTTTTTCCACTAGCTCTTGCATACTCTTTATCTTCAATGAATACACCTACTTCAAATTCTTTTTGATGATCAGGTCCACGAGAGGCTAACACTTTATACTCTGGTGTTATTCCAAAACGTGCCTGTGTTAATTCTTGTAGTGTAGTCTTGAAATCACGAAATAATGAATCAAGAGAAATCTCTTTATAATTTTTTTCTATTAAAGCAATCGTAATTCTTTGAACTTCTCTTAAACCTGCTTCTAAATAGATTGCGCCCATAATTGCCTCAAATGCATTAGAACGTAGTGAAGATTTTTCACGACCTCCATTATTTTCTTCCGCATTCGACAACAATATATAATCACCTAGATTCAAGACTCGTGCTAGTTTGTCAAAGCCTGCTTCATTGACCAATGAAGCTCTAATTTTTGAAAGTTTCCCCTCATCTGATGTACGAAATTTACTAAAGAGATATTCACCGACTACCAAATCAAGGACAGCATCTCCCAAAAATTCTAATCGCTCATTATCGTAGGGCTGTTTATAGCTTTTATGTGTCAGCGCTTCGATAATAAGCTTTTTATCTTTAAATTCGTATCCTAGTTTTTCTTCTAATGTCTTTATACTTTTATGCATATATTCCTCATTTTTCACTCATTTAATGACTCCTTGGCTTTTTGAGCTGCCCCTTTTGCCAAAATATCACACCGTTCATTTTCCTCATGTCCATTATGCCCTCTAACCCAAATAGCATGAATTTTATGCGGTTTTGCCACTACCATATATTCTTTCCACAAATCAGGGTTTTTTACCTTTTTAAAATCTCTTTTAATCCAGTTTTTTAACCATTCATTAATGCCTTTAACAACATAGGAAGAGTCTGAAACAATATCGACGCTACATGGCTCTTTTAAAGCACGAAGTCCCTCAATTGCACCTTTAAGTTCCATCCTATTGTTTGTTGTATGTAGTTCTGCACCTGAGAGTTCTTTTTCACTCTCTCCATATCGTAATATAACACCGTAACCGCCAGGACCTGGATTTCCCAAAGCACTGCCATCACTGAAAAGAGTTATTTTCTTCACTAAATTCCTTAGCATAATCTTTACTTAAACTATATTCTACTCTTGCAGAATCTATCGCATGACAAGAACTACAGCGATTAAAAGCAAAAGGATAAGTCCCTTTGCACTCATCACATATATATTCAAAACTTAATGAAGCATTTGATTTACCCTCAAGTTTTATCAGTACATCAAGTTCAAATATTCTACTACTATTCACGAGTTTCACATCGCCTCTTGCTGTATAGAGTTCTCTCAAATAACCGTTGTTCGTAATTATATCTAAATTCAAATCTTTTGAACTACATCTCCAAAAGAGTTCTGTCAAAAGATTACTTTCGGAAATATCAATGTTATCCCATGCAAGCTTGGGGTTTACTTTAAAAAGGTAACTAAATATCATAAACGCTAGATGATTGGACTTTTTATAAATTTTAACAAGCTGATGTGCTTTTTCTTCTTTACTCATTTCAACTGAATCAAGACAAAACAAAGCATTTAGATATGCATGTTCAAGCATGATGTCTTCATTAAGTTCATCAAGTGGTTCGAGTACTTCAAGTGCAGACTTATAATCTTTCATGTATTCATACACCAAGAGCAAATAATGTAGTGCTTCTGGTGTACGGGGATATTTTTTCAAAATTTCTAAAAAAACCTGTTTCGAACGTTCTAAGAATCCTGCTTTAAAATATGTTTTCCCAAGCAAAAACATTGTTTCTTTCGTATTGTTTTTCTCGCTAGTATTGAGTATTTCATTATATATTTCGATACTCTTTTCATAGTCTCCATTTTTATAATAGGAATTTGCAAGAAGTAACCATGATTTTTCCGATAAACCACCGCTAGAAATTAGAACTTTTAACTCATCATGTGATGGTAAAGTCCGAAACTGTTCTAAAAATCTATTTAATTGTTCAGAGTCTTCTTTTCTTTTGTACCTTCCCCACCAATAAGAAAAAAACGTAATTATAAATATAATCGTAAAAAAAATGATAATTGAAAAAAGAGGATCACGGAACTCTATAAAAAAAGTATTCATAAG